>JBCDJE010000098.1:0-10129 GCA_038748185.1 Bacteroidota bacterium | reverse complement strand
AGCTATTTCAATTCCTTTACTCAATTACTTCCGGTTAACTACTACATCAAGAATTATTACAGCAATATTTGGCTGTTTAATAGTAGGAGCCAATCATGGATTTATGGTAAAAGAAGGAGGCTCACCTCTGGTAGCATGTATTGTTTTTGATATTTCTTTCTCTTTAATGCCTTTTATTGTTTTTGATCTAAAAGAGAAACTTAAATTAATATTCTCCACAGTCTTCTGCTTGGTATTTACCAGCCTTTACCAATGGCGAATAGATTTTTTTGAAGTTGAGCATAGTATTACCTTATTTGAAAACCCGGAAGTTATTAGATTATCAATTGCACTTGTTGTGCTTCAACTTTCGTTGCAGGTTTATTTTCTCAAAGTATTTATCCAAAGGGCTGCTCATGAACAAGAAAACTTATTACAAGAGGTAAATGAGCGAAACAAGAAGTTAAAAACTTCAGAAAAAGAACTCAAAGAATCGCTCAAATCAATCGATAAAAACAAAAATATTGAGCAGCAACAAATCTGGGTAACTGAGGGTGTCAGAGATATTGCTAAAATTCTTAGAAGCGATGATAATTCTCAAGAAATTTACGATAGAATACTTTCGAATATTGTTGTGTACATAGGTGCCAACCAAGGCGCTTTATACATAATTGATCAGAAAAGTGACAAAAACACCCAGGAAACTGCTACTATCAAAATGGCTTCTTGCTATGCCTACAATAGGAAAAAGTTTATTGAGCAAACTTTTGAACCCGGTGAAGGACTGCTTGGACAGTGTTACTATGACAAAAGCATAATGTTACTAACCGAAATACCGGAAGATTATGTAGATATCACGTCAGGGCTTGGGCAGGCAACCCCTAAATGTTTAGTAATAGTTCCATTAAAGTTAAATGATGATATAGCAGGTTTTCTCGAAATAGCTTCTTTTAATATTATTTCTGAGTTTCAATTGAAATTTCTTGAAAGAGTAAGTGAGAATATTGCTTCTAGCATTATTAATAACCGCACTAAGGATAAAACAGCGCTTTTACTTTCAAGAGCACAGGAACAAACTGAAATGATGCGGGCACAAGAAGAGGAAATGCGATATCATTTTGAAGAATTACAAGCTACACAAAGTGATATGTCGAAAATGCAAGACGAACTCACAAGTGTAAAAGAGCACCTTGAAAAAGAAGTTGCAGCAAAACAACAGGAGATCGATACATATAAGCAAGAAATTGCTCAGCTTAAATCAGAAAAGCCTTAGTTAGTTTAAGCTAAAATATGGGTATAACAACTACAGTATTAAAAATGGAAATCAAGCAATAAACATACTTTGAAAAGGTTTCAAAATCAAGCATCTAGGTTTTGTCTGTTAAGAAGATTATGAAAACACTTATGAGATACCTCAACTTTTAAATAATAGTATTGTGAAGGCAATTTTAACTTTTCTAGCCCACTTCAAAGAAAGCTACTTTATCATAAATGAAAAAGGAGAGCTTATTTCGGCAAGTCAAAACTTATTTCAAGAAGGTGATTGTCTCAAATTAAAAGGAAAAAAAACTTCCTCAATGGGCTACGAAAGAATAAGCCTTGAGAGCATCTCACACATACTTCCCAACACATTATTTCAACCAAAAGAACTCTTTCTAAATACTTTTAAGAAAACAAACGCTGTAAAACCTATTTCTTTTTACTGCTTTCAATTCTATATATCTAGAAATGGTTATCGTGCTTACTTTTTTTCTCCGAAAAAAGTACGAAATGGTAGTATACCAAATAATGGTGCCCCTACAATAGGCACTTTAGTAAAAGTGATAAAAGCGATTTGTAGCCCATTATATATTGGTACCTTAATTTATAATAAGCAAGATAAAATAAATGAAATATCAAGCAACCTTGCTAAAGCTTTAGGATATAAACCAAGTGAGCTATTAGGTTATTCTTATACGTCTTTATTGCCTGAAATGCCGAAAAACTTTAAAAGAACAGCATTAAATGGTAGCATTGGGGAAATGAAAAGCTATAGGGAAATTAAAGTATCTAAAGCCGGGAAACCATTTTTATTTAATAACATATTAATGCGTTTAGACTCTAATAGTATTAATGAGAAATACTTGAACATTATTAGTCTAACCGATCCTGAACTGCGAAGTAGCTTCAATAATTTTTCAGCAATTCCATTAAAGGAACGAAAACTCTTATCATATACAACTAACTTAAAAGGTAAAATTAGCTGGGTCTGCGAAGAGTTTATTGAGTTCACTGGTTACCCAAAAGAGGATATAATAGGTGATACCCCTTATTTATTTACTGGTGAAAGAAGCAATGCATTTGTTATAAAAGAAATGTTGGACCATATCGCAAAATCGGCTGACGATTATGAATTTGAGCTAATTTTATATAAAAAAAATGGTGATCCTTTCTATGCTCATCACCACATTCATAAGCTTACTGATGAAAACGGCCAGCATAAAGGCTATTTGATAAATTTAACAGATACAACTAGAGAAAAAAGAGAAAGGAATCAACTTCAACAACTCATAAAAATATGTGATCTCTCCCAGGAAAGTATGTTAGTAACTGATGAAAAAGGTAAGATTGAATGGGTAAATAAAAGATTCGAAGAAAGAACAGGTTATAAGCTAAAACATATAAAAAGAAAAAAACCAGGTAGTTTTCTACAAGGGCCTAAAACATCAGAGGAAGACATTATTTCTTTCAGAGAAAAACTGAGTAAAGGAATAGAGTTTAGGCAAAATATTATCAACTACTCAAAAGAAGGTGAAATTTTTAATGCATTAATTAGCGTATCACCTGTAAAAGATCAAGAGGGAAAAGTCACTCATTTTGTTGCTGTACAAAACTTTATTTCTGAAAGTGTAAGCAATGTCTACGATAATACCAACGATACAGGATTATTAGATGCTATGCAGCAAATTGCGACACAGTACGAAGAATTAAATAAGAAGCGCGATGAAATGGAAATGCAAAACAGGAACATTAATGAGGCATATCAGGCACTTTATAAACTTAATGATAAGTTTCAGCACAGTATAAACTACGCCCAAAAATTACAGCGCTCTATCATGCCTAATCAAGCTTTTTTAGAAAGTAAATTAGCTAATGCTTTTATTTTTTACCAGCCTAAAGATATGGTAAGTGGTGATTTTTACTGGCATCACGAAAATGAGAAGCAAGTTAGAATAGTAATTGGTGATTGTACAGGGCATGGAGTTCCTGGCGCGTTTATGACAATTATGGCAATTAACCTGTTAGATCAATATGTGAAAAACTGCCCTGAAGAAAATTTATTAGAAGCACTTACTCAGCTTGATTTAGCATTAAAAGAAAAACTGATGTCAAGTACATCAGATGATGAGAAAGCCATTGATGGATTCGAATTTGGACTCATTAGTATTGATAAGCAAACTGGAGAATATCATTTTTGTGGTGCTAAACTCAATTTACTTCGTATAAACCAAGAAGAAGTAAATGCACTTAAAAGTGACCGATTCCCTATTGGCGGCAATTACAAATTATACAAAAATAAGTGCTTTGAAACTTTACATAGATTTTATCCTAAAAGTGGTGAATGTTTGTATTTATGCTCAGATGGGTTTCAAGATCAATTCAATACGGATAATTTATCGAAATACACTTCTAAAAGATTAAAAGAATTACTTCAAAAAATCCATACTAGAAGTATGGATGAACAAAAGAAGATTCTCACAAAGGAATTTAAGAAGTGGAAAGGGAAGCAGGCACAAACAGATGATGTACTGGTTTTTGGGATGAGTCCATTGCCTATAAAGAATACGGAACCTAACAATGGTGAAGTTATAGAAAACACTTACCACTAAGTTTCATAAAAGCCATTACCCGTGTAAAAGCTCTCAAAAAAATATTGATCCAATAACTTAGACGGTACTTTCTCAAACGAAACCTAGGTGTATGAGTGAACAGGAGTTTAGTATTAAACATTGGGCTGAAGAAGATCGGCCTCGAGAAAAACTAATACTCAAAGGAAAGTCTGCACTTTCTAATGCAGAACTCATCGGAATTTTACTTGGTTCAGGAACAAGATCAATGAGCGCTGTAGATGTTGGCAAACTACTATTAAAACATGCTGATAACGACTTGTACCAGTTATCAAAAATGAGTATTAAAGACCTAACGAGTGTAAAAGGCATTGGTACTGCGAAAGCCATAACCATTATTAGTGCATTAGAATTAGGAAGAAGAAGAAAAGAGGCTGAAGGTAATCAAAGGATTAAAATTAACAGTTCGGTAGATGCCTATAAAGCTATGGTTCCTTATTTAGCCGATTTACGCCACGAAGAGTTTTGGATCATACTTCTTAACCGTGCCAATGAGATTATTAAACCTATATTAATTAGTAAAGGAGGGATATCTGGAACACTAGCCGATACTCGATTAATATTTAAAGCAGCCATAGATCATCTTTCATGTGGCATTATCCTTTCCCATAACCATCCATCGGGTAATTTAAGACCCAGCCAAGCAGATATACAACTGACAAAAAAAATGAAAGAAGCTGGAAGCTTACTTGATATCCCTGTAGTAGATCACATCATTTTTACAGATAAGGGCTATTACAGTTTTATAGACAAAGGTTTATTATAGTTACCATTCATTGGAAAAATTATAATTTTACATACTTGCAATTTTTTCGCTTTCAAATATCTGTATCTAATGAAACCTAGTAATTTATTTTTTGGCAGTGTAGTAGTGATTGTGTTGCTCATTATTGTTTACTCTTTCAGTGGTGAGCAAGCCAATGAAGTTTATGAAGAAAAAATAGCTGCATTTAGATCCGATAAAAATAAGCTTTTTAGCGAAGGTGAAGGCTCACCGCTCGATCGTAAGCAAAAAAAAATATTTACAACGCTTAACTATTTTCCAGTAAATCCTGCCTATAGGATTATAGCAGACTTTGAAAAATTTCCAGTTCCACAAAGTATAGAAGTAAATACAACTAAAAACATGCCTCGTATACTCAAGAAACACGGTGTTGCAAAGTTTCAACTTAATAATATCACTCACGAATTAGTTGTATTAAAATCTATGGATAGGTTAGCCGATAAAATACTTTTCATTCCTTTTGTTGATGATACTTCGGGTGGTTCTACCTATGGAGCGGGGCGATATCTAGATGCTGAAATGAGTGGAAACAATAAAATCATTCTTGATTTTAATACAGCTTATAATCCCTACTGCGCTTATAACCCCACTTATGAATGCCCGTTACCTCCAAAAGAAAATTACCTTGCCACAAAAATTGAAGCTGGTGAAAAGAATTTCGAAAGTAAATTATTAGAAGAATGAGTTAACAGTAAAATACTGTGAAATTGATATTAATTATATTTCTAGCTATCTATAGTATATATTTAGTGATTTTGAGAAGCAATATATCCATGAGCTACTAAACTTGTTCCCCTTCTACTTCTTATAAAATACTTGAAGAAAGCAGGTTTCCGATGGAGAAGAATGCGAAACTCACTCAAAAGTAAGCGCGATGAAGCCAACGCAGCGTAGCACTTTATGAGGTTTTTCGACAGGAGTTAAAATACTGACAACAACAGGCAGAAAATGGAGATATTTATCTATTGTTATTATGATGAGACAATTATCAGCTTTAACCCTCATGTTCTTTATGAATGGCAGCCAATAGGTAAAACAGCACTACTGCCTGCTGAAAGAGGCAATGGAATTACCATTCTCGGTATTTTGAACCCATTGGAGTATACTTTTCATGGAAATCTATAGGGTGGTAAATTCAGATTGTGTCATTCAAATTATTGATATGTTCTCAAAATCAATCAAGAAAAAAACTGTCCTTATACTAGATAATGCCCTGCATGGAATGCCGCGATACTCACATCCGATCAAGTAAAGAAACAACTAGGTACCTGAAAACAAAGAGAACTTTATCTACAGTTTATTCCTGCTTACTGCCCTGAACTGAATTTCATAGAAATTTTATTGAAAATCTTAAAGTATCATTGGCTTAAACCTCAATAGAAAATCTGACTGATAAAGTGATTTCTATACTCCAAAATTATGGCTCTAAATACTCGATTTCTTTTGGTTAGGTACTTAGTATGAATATATCAATTCGTGAAAACGATACTCGCCTGGTACTTTTTATAATATCTTAACCACTCCTTAAAGTCTTATTATAAAATATATACTACATTTAACTTTTTTATAGCTAAAGGTTAATGAAACTACTTTTTCACCAGCTTTATCTCATCTTTTTTTTATTGTTTTTAAGCCAGATAGGCATCAGCCAAGCACTTGTTAAAGGTAAGTTGATTGATGATACTGATGAGCAACCCATAGAATATGCGAGCGTAGCAATGTATACATTACCTGATAGTAGTCTTGCATATGGGGCTGTTACAAATCCTGAAGGCATTTTTGAAATAAAGCAAGTGGAATCGGGGAATTACTTTCTAAAAGCTCAATTCTTAGGTTTTCAAAGCAGATCGATCTCTGTAACTCTCCTTGAAAAAAACAAATCGCTCACAATCAACCCTATCCGCTTAAAACCCGATGAACGCTTGTTGGCAGAAATTGATGTGGAAGGTAAAAAAGCAACTACCCTCCATAAAATCGATCGGCAAGTTTTTGAAGCTGAGCGGTTTCAATCGGCGCAGGGAGGTACTGCTACTGACTTGATTCGCAATTTACCCGCAGTAAGTGTTAATGCAAATGGGGATATTGCTGTAAGAGGCAGTTCTGGCTTTTTGGCAATGCTTAATGGAAAACCAGTACAAAGCGATGCGATCTCAATGCTCAATCAACTACCTGCCAATGCTATTGAAAATGTTGAGATCATTACCGCCCCTTCGGCTAAATACGATCCTGATGGAAAAGCAGGTATCATTAATATCATCACTAAAACAGGTGCTACAGACGGTTTATTTACCCAAGTAAATTTGCGTTTAGGTATGCCCAGTATTGAATCTTACGATAATGCCGAATATGCCCAAAGATATGGGATTGATTTTTCCTTAAATTATCGAAAAAATAAATGGGACATTTCGCTGGGTGGCAGCTATTTAAGAAACGATATTTCAGGAAGAAGGGAAGGTGATGTTTTTACTATTATTAATGATACACTTACCCGTTTTCCTTCTGATGGAGAAAGAAGCTTTGATGAAACTAATTTATCAGGACGTTTTACTGTAGCTTATACACCTAATAAAAATAACAGTTTCACACTAGGTTTTTATGCTGGGGAAAGATCAAAAGATCGTACTGCAGATATTCTTTATTTCGATAATCATGCATTCGTTGAACCAAATGGCGAGCGGCTTTATACCTTTCAATATTTCAACGAAAATCTCCGCATTAGGAAAAGCGACTTTGCCTTAGGAAGCTTCGATTATGTGCACAAATTTAACAATGAATCTAGCATTTCGGCCTCTGTACTCTATGAATATACACTATTAGGTGGCCCAACTACCAACAGAAACCTCGCCTGGCCGGAAACCAGTATTGTACTGCAGGATGAGTTCAATACCAATGATAATCCTTTAAACGGAACTCGATTTCAATTGGATTACAAAGCCAAACCCTTGCCTATCGGTACTTTTGAGGCTGGTTATCAATTCAGAAACTTAGACCATACTGGAGACTTTGTTTATGAAAGAAGAAACAATGCTACAGGGAATTTTGAATTAGTCCCTGAGTTTTCCAGCACAGTAAATTTAAAAAGGCAAATTCATGCCTTTTACGGGCAGCTATCTGGGAAAAAAGACAAGTGGAGTTATAACGTAGGGTTAAGAATTGAAGCTATGGATCGTGAACTCGAACTACAAGATAAGACCAACACACTTGATACAACCTATTTATACGATTTTGTAAAGCCTTTTCCTTCTGCTAGTTTGCAGTATGAAGTGAGTGATGATATGCTACTAAAAGTCGCATACTCCAGACGGGTTGATCGAACTACTACCTTTAAGATGAACCCATTTCCTGAGAGGGAACATTCGGAAACGTTGGAGCAAGGTGATCCCACCTTACTGCCAGAATTCACCGATTTGATAGAATTCGGCTTGGTAAAAGATTTTAGTAAGCACTCTGTGTATACTACCGCTTATTTCCGCCATGTTAACAATGTAATCAATCGGGTTAATACTGTTTTTAATGATACTATCCTGAATAGGATTTATTCGAATGTTGGTGATGCCCAAGCGTTAGGGATGGAGTTGGGAGGAGAATTTCAAGCTGCCAATAACTGGAAAGTTTTTGCTGGATTAAATGTCTATCGCTATTCCATAGAAGGAACTTTCGATAACCGACCCGTTAACACTGCTAATTGGATCTATTCGATCAATGCTAATACTACTGTTGATTTGAGCAAAACCTGGTCGTTACAATGGTCGTTGAATTACCTTTCCGTTAGAAATACTGCTCAAGGGGAAGACTCCCGTTTTTATAACCCTAATCTCATTATTCGAAAAACGTTGATGAACAATCGCTTAGTAGCTACCCTACAATGGCTCAATATGGATATGGGCTTGCTTTCTTCTAATGAGCAACGTATTACTACCTGGCGTGATGGAGAATTCTTTACTACTACCAACTATGTCTACGAAGTGGATATGGTGATGTTGAACCTGACCTATACCCTCAATAAATCGAATAATAAAGCGAAGTTTATAAAAAGTGAATTTGGGGAGAAGGAGTTTTAGTGGTAGTTGATGATTAGTTTTTAGCTGATAGTTAGTGGTTATTGGCACTTAGCTAGTAGCAATTAGTTCATATACATAAAATTTTCTCTGATTTAAAAAACTAAAGTCTGCTGTACCAGCTTTCCCTCATTTCTATCATCACTTTTTCAATAGCAGTCACATCAGGCTTATCTGGAAGATTACTGGTTTGTGCTATCTTTTCTATGTGTTCAATTTTTTCTTCAGCTTTTTGAATCAATTCTTCATAATCAAAGTGGCCTGAGCGAATTTTGAGAAGCTCTTCCCTGTTAGGTCTTTTTACAATAATATTTTCCTTTTCTAGAATTTCTATCGCCATATCGAGTAGTCGAAAAGTATGCATCATGTTTTTGGCATCGTAATTCTTCCCATGCGACAAGGTATTTTCATAGCGAACAACATTTCTTTTTTCTACCCATTTCCAATACGCTTTATATTCCTTACAATAGCTAGAATATCCATCATTGTTAAAATATAAATGGGCAATTGGTTTTACCTCTTTGGCAATACTGGTTAACCGTACTTCATTGGAGTTTTCATCCTTTATAATCCCTTGATAATGGTTTTGCTGTTTCTCATCATGATAAAGGGCAAACATATTAGCTATGTGGTTGATCTTCGCTAACCCACAATTTTCTTGTTGTAACCCTTTTTTATTAAGCCAATCCAATAAGGAAACCGAACCATTTTTTTCCAAAATATAGCAAAAATGCAATAAAGATTTTCTTTCTTTTGGTAGCGGGTTTAAAATTTTTTTGTTTAACCCTCGCGCTTTTTTTACTTGGGTCATTGCATAACCGGCAAAAGTATCTTTACATAGTTTAGACAAAAACATTTTAGTAATGAGTTTGTCAAATACCGGATGCTTGTACAAAATTTTATCTTTCGGAGAATGCAACATCTCTAACAAGTTGGGGTTGTTTTTAGCTAATAGCTCTACAAACTTCCCTAATTCGTAATAAACAATATCATTACTTTCATTATTTACCTGCCCGACCGGATTAAATCCAAAAAATAACTTTTTAGGCAAAACAAATACTCCTTTTATATCGGTATCAGACTGTGGCTTGTCTAATCCGTAAGCTTTACTCCCAGAAATACACTCAAAAATGAGCCACCCGTTTTGTTTCACTGTTTCGATACTAATCATTTAACCCAATAGTTTTGTGGAAAAAGGCATCAATCTTTGGTGACCATCCTCCACCGCGGCCTCGGCTGGGTCAACCATGGTTTTGGGGATGGCGCTCGCAATTTCCTCCACCAGAAGTACCACTGGAGAAATTTGCCACAGGAAACTTCATTCTAGATTTGTCGTCACGCCCAGGGTCCCAGGTCTTTGTTGTAATCTCGTTGTTGTATCCGGTCGTCGCCAAGTTGCAAATTTTGGTTGTTGCAAATTT
>JBCDJE010000097.1:0-10147 GCA_038748185.1 Bacteroidota bacterium | reverse complement strand
GTTACTTTATCAATTTCCCTCTCAGGATGCTGTCCTCTTTCTAATAGTAGAGATGCTGCACCTCTAACTGTTTGAGCTGCTATTAACTGAGCAATTTCAGCATTGAAACCAATTTCAATTCCGCCTTGTGAAGCAGCTCTGATAAATCGCATAGCATAAGCTATCCCACAAGCTCCCAATACTGTAGAAGCAGCCATAAGGCTTTCTTCAATTATTACAGCTTTTCCCAGCGTATTAAATATGGAAACAACCATTTCTTGCTCAGCCGTGCTAGCATTTTTTGTAGCAATACAAGTCATTGATTCCCGAATGGCAACAGCAGTATTAGGCATTGCCCTAAAAAGACTTATTTTGTTGCCCACAATACTTGCCATATTATTTAAGCTTACTCCTGTAACCACAGAAATAAGTATCTGCTTTTCCTGTAAAACAGGATTCAGTTCCTCAAGTATTGCCCTAATTTGCTTTGGTTTTACCGCAAGTAAAATAAGATCAGCTTGCTTAGTAGCTCTCTGGTTATCATCATCTATCCTAATCCCTTTTTCATTGAGATAGTTGAGCTTATCTTTTTTTCTTCGGGTTACACAAATATTTTCAGGTAAAATTAATCCACTGCTTTGGATGCCTTCTGCTATTGCAGCACCTAGGTTTCCGCCACCTATAATAGCGATTGATTTATCTTTCATAGCATTTAGTAATACGCCCGTTTTTTAGGTTAAATGTACAAATACTTTTGAGGAGGGTGAACCTTTCAAGGAGATAATTTAAAAACTTAATTTTTGTGTTGAAAAATACCTGAATTGCGTTGAAAAGCACCTAACAGATAGAGGAATAAAGGTGTTATTTATTATAAAGAGACAGCAAATATGCTTGAATATAAGTATTAACAGCTAATGGAAGTGGGTTTAGATGAAAGCCGGGTGCTTGGATGAATGTCCAGCCCCGGTTTTTCATTTTCCTTAAAATAATATTTGTGCTTTATAAAATAAGATTTCTATTTAATGGAGCCTCTTTCACTCTTGGCGTAATGCATTTACAGGATTAGCATAAGCCGACCTGAAAGTATGATAACTAATAGTAATAAAAGCAACAAACATGGTAATCAGCCCACCGAGGATAAATAATAATGGATTGATAGACACGCGATAGGCAAAGTTTTCTAGCCAACCTTCAAGTAACAAGTAAGCTGGAGGCCCTGATATAATAAAAGCAATCAATATCATTAAGGTAAAGCGCGCAGAAAGTACATACAAAATTTGTTTAATTGAAGCGCCTAGTACTTTTCTGATGCCAATCTCTTTAATTTTTCTCTCTGTGGTAATGGCTGCCAAACCAAAAAGCCCCATACAAGCGATCAATATTGCGAGTATAGCAATAATCGTAACTACAACAGTAAGCTGCTGATCTGATCTGTATAATTCGTTGAAGTGCTCATCAAGAAATGAATAATCGAAAGGCCAATCGCTAATTTGCTGATACCAAATTTTCTCTAATTCCTGAATAGTTTGTGCTACATTCTCACCATCTATTTTTACTGATAACTCATCGTATCCCCAATCAGGATGAACCACCAGTGAAAGTGTGTTCACTTTATAATGTAATGAATTAAAATTAAAATTTTCTGTCACGCCAATTACTGAACCCAGTGTATCATCAGCATAAAAACTATGACCCACTTCTAAACCAACCGGCTCATCTACTCCTAGTTCTTTCGCAAAAGCTTCATTGATAATAAAAGCCATGTCTTTGTCACTATCAATATCTTTAGAAAAACTTCTGCCTTCTTTTAGCTTGATACCATAGACGTCTAAATAATCGTAATCAACATTTACATTAGAGGGAGTTATTTGTAAAATACCGGTATCTAACCTTGCTTTAAAACCCCATTGGTGGAAATTATTACCAAGCCTTTGTCCCGAAGCAGTTACACCAGTTACTTGACTATTTTGTAACATTGTTTCTTTTAGGGTTTCGAATTTATCATTGGCTTCTTCTGACATATCAATCAATACAATATGTTCTGTATCAAAGCCAATGTCTTTATTTTTCATATAAAAAAGCTGATTTACCACTACCATAGTACTTACAATCATTGCCATAGCCAAACCAAATTGAATAACAATTAACGTACTTCTGGTAATAGATTTTTTTCCACCTTGCTGCATCCCTTTCATTACTTTCACCGGTTGGAAAGAAGCTAAAAAGAATGCTGGATATATACCAGAAAGAATACCTAAAGAAGTAGTAACTAAAAAGGTAAGCAATAACCATAATGGATTTTCTAGTAAATAACTCAGGCTGAGTTCCCTATTAATTAAATCGTTTAAAAGTGGGAGAAATACTAAACTAAGAAGCAACGATAATATTAAGGCAGTAGAAGAAAGTAAAATAGCTTCTGTGATAAATTGAATAAAAATCTGCCCTTTTTGTGCACCAATCGTTTTTCGTATTCCTACCTCTTTTGTTCTGTAAGTTGCTCTGGCAGCAGCTAGGTTAGTAAAATTTACGGTTGCTATCAGTACTATAAATAAGGCTACTAGTAAAAAAACATCTAAATATTCACCATTAAATTTTCTATAATTCTGATAATCGTGCTCAATATCCATAGAAGCCAAATGAACTTCTGCTAAGGGCTGTAAGAATAACTGATAGTAATCTGTAATTTCTTCATTATCCATTTGTCTAATTAAGAAATCGGGAAACTTTGCCTCTAATGCTTCAATATCTGTTGCTTTATTTAATTGTAAATAAGTAATAAGAAAGTTTGATCCCCACCGATCATTGAATTCAGGGTTTTCACTTGTTATAGTACCCATCGAAACTAAAGCATCAAACTGTAAGTGTGTATTTTCAGGAATATCTTCTAAAATACCTGTTATCTTGAAAGTATTTTCCTGCATACTTAAAGTTTGGTTGAGTGCCTCTTCTGTGGTTTCAAAAAACTTCAATGCTATTTCGCGGGTAAGCAAAATTGTATTGGGTTCATTTAAAGCAGTTAATTGGTCGCCAGCTATAAGCTTATAATCGAATATCTGAAGAAAAGTACTATCTACATAAGCAACCCTTTCAACTACGAACTGTCTTTCTTCTTGCTGTATATTATTCTTTCCACGCATCCAATACCTTGTATAATTTTCAATTTCTGGGAAGTCTTCAATTAAATTTGGTCCCATTCCCGGCATAGAAAGGGCAACTTTTTGCACATTTGTACCTGTAAAGCTTTGAACTTCATCGAGTCGAAAAATTTGCGATTTTTTACTGTGGAATTGATCAAAACTTTGTTCATCGGCAATAAATAAGTATATCACAATACAAGCAGCAATACCTATGGCTAAGCTAAAAATATTGATTACTGTATAAAGTTTATGTCTACGGAAATTTCTAAGAGCAATAAGTAAATAGTTTTTAAACATGATGGAATGGGTTTACTGTCAGTAAGTACATACTAGGAGTACTTCAAAATATGGGAATCGTTACAAGAAAAGTAAAAAAGAAACCGCATTTTTACTTTAAGTAATAAGAGGAAAATTCTGCTATTCAAAAAAATCTATCGGTAATATACACAATTGCTATTTTCGTAAGTAAAAACTAATCCTGCATATTCATAAACTTTTTCCATTGGCATAGGAAGCGTGCCTTGGGACAGTGCATTTTCATCGATAGTCCTACAAAGCTTTGTTGAGAGAAGAGCTGTATCAGTAGGCCAGAAGCGTAAGAGGTTTCCACTTCTTAAGGTAAGTAAGTAACTAAAGTTACTAGTAAGGGCTAAGGCATTTATACTTGATTCATTCTTTAAAACCAGTTGGTTTTCTATGTTATCTTTTTCCCATATGCGTACCGTTTGGTCTTCACTTGAAGAAATAAGCCTGTTTTTACCATTTTCAAATGAAAGCTGATTTACTGCGCCGGTATGCCCAAAGTGAGAATCTGCTAATTTGAAACTTTTAGTTTCCCATGTTTCGATATTGCCGTTTTGATAGCCAGAAGCTAGACGTGAACCGTTGCTGCTAAACGCCAGCGAGGAGACAGACATGGCAGTATACTGTCGTACTTTGCTATTAGGACTGATGTTTAAATAAGGATAAAGTTCAGGACTTCCTTTTTTAGATAATTGGATTTGGTAAATTTCTACGCGGTCTTCAGCGCCTATTGCCAACAGGGCATTTTTATCCAGTACAGGAGATATAGCCATAGCATTGATATTGTTACTTTTCGTTTCATATACTTTGACTGACGCAAATTTCGATTTTGTGGGTATATCATTAATAGTCCATAAAGCAATTTTACTTTTACTTGTTGTCACAATTACCTTTTCGTTGTAATTAGGAATTTCAATAAAATCTATAAAATTAACAGGATCGCCCAAATTGCAAATGAGTTCAGGTTTTGGGGACTTCTGTGCTTCAAATGCCCTCAATAAATACACAGCACCGCTTTCAGTTCCTGTAAGTATTGAACTAGCATCTTTGTTGAATTTCAATTGGTTAATCGGACTTTTAAGATGATATGTGTTTTGGAGAGTGGGCTTATTCTTCGAATCAACTTTGTAAATAAATATACTACCGGCTTCATCTCCTGCTGCCAATGTAGCAGGTTGCCATCTAGTAAATTGTCTGACACTGGCACGTTGTTGTGAGAAGGCAAAAGTATTTACCGTTGATTTACTACCAATTGAAATATCCTGATTTTCAAAGAAAAATACTGTACTTAGTGCGTCATAAATTTCAGGAACATTTCCTGCTTTTTCGCTGACTTTCCTATTTAATAGTTTTACAGAATCTTTCTTTAACATTGGTCCTCTATCTATGAGGAAATCATCTTTGGGTTTTTCTGAATATTGTTCATTGAGAAAAAAGGCATGTAAACCCAAAATTTTTGCTTCTTTCACATTTCCATTATTGAACTGGTTTTGAGAAGCTACTGCGAGTTGTGAAGCAGCAGCCAGCATTTTAATTTTATCGACAGTAGTTTTTTGCTCTTGATAAGCTACCTGCGCTTCTTCTGCTATAGTTTTTTGTTCTTCATATTGTTGTAGCCTGCTTTCTGCGAGTAGTTGTAACTGTTTGGCTTCTTCTGCTTTTTGCTTAGCTATTTCAGCTAGTTCGTTCGCCCTTTTTTCGCTTGCTCGTGCAAGTTCAGATTGCTTTCTGGCTTCAGAAGCCAATTTCCTTGCCCTATTAGCTTCTGCTTTGGCCTGTTGCTGTGCTATTTGTGCCTCTTTTAGTGCAAGTGACAATTGCTGCCCGTTTTTTTCTGCCACTACTCTTAGGCTATCAGCAGCGTGTTGTTCATATTCTGCAATGAGCCGTAAGCTATCTGCTAGTTTTTTATCGTCTTGAGCCGTAATTCGCAAACTATCTGCAACATGTTTTTCAGATCGAGCTAGTCTTTCGGCTTGTATGGCTTGTTTACGTTCTCTATTAGCAAGGTAAGCCAATGCACCAGATATTAGAAAAAGACCTGCCATCACTACAACCATGGCAGCTAAAAGTAATTTTCTACGTTTTTCTTTTTTATTTGCTGTCTCACTGTTAGCTATAAAATTGATTAATAGCGTAGTTGGCACCGGTTTTTTCTTAGCTTTTTTGGTTTCTTTTAACCAACCAGAAGCAGTTTCTAACTCTAAACCTGAAAGAAATAAGCCTGAATTCTGCCCTTGTTCTTCCCAAGCAAGCGCTCGTTGCGACCATTTGGTATGTTGCTGTACATAGTCTCTATCTAAGTCGAGTACAGTAATTAGGTTATTAAAAGCTTCTGTAAAATCGACCTTTTCAAAATCGCACCACTGTACAGATGCTAATGAAGGATGTAAATAATCCGTTTGGCGATGCATAATAGTGATGAAGCGTTTATTGAGATTAGCAGCATATTCTACCTCATCTGCACAGTAAGGTGAACGAATTGCCTCAGGCGAGATGATGAACAAGAAATTATCTGAAGCTTCAATCCCACGATATATTTCCTCTTGAAAATCAACCCCAGAAGTAATGCTTTCCTGATCAAACCAAGTAGTTTTTCCTTGTAATTGTAAAGCCTCATTTAGTTTGCGGGCAAAGTCGCTATCAGCCCTAGAATAGGAAATAAATACTTCATTAGATAATTGTAGCCTTTTAGTACCACTAGCCGTAATAAAAATATCGTGTAAGCGAGTAGGTTGATGTGCTTCTCTTTTCTTCCCAATTTCTAACCAAACTTCTGCATCTTGTAAGTTATAACCGCGTAATAATAAGCTATCATTTCGATTTTGCTCATCCCACTTTAGCGCTTGCGTTAGATATCGCTTATGCTTTTGATAGTATCCTTTGTCTTTACCAATTTCGGCAATAAGCTTTGAGACTTTTTCTTTAAAACCAATATTATGCTGATTAGGATTTGTAGTTTCTTTAACAAAGTCGATGTATTGTAATAGCCTGATTGCCTCTGGCAACTCATTTTCGTCAAGTGCTTCTGTTAGAACAGGAATTATTCTTTTATTAAAACTAAGTGCTATCGCTAATTCTTTTTGGCAGTATTCAGAGTTGATAGACGCCTTGGAAATGAATAATATAAAATTATCTGCTTGGGAAATACCCTCATAAATTGCCTTTGCATAGTTTTGTCCGGTTTTAATGTCTTTGGTATGTACCCAAGTTGTTATCCCAAACCTAGAAAGTGATTTACTAATACTATCCCTGAATGCTTTATTCTCTACTGCATAGGCAATAAATGCTTCTGTAGTAAGATTTTCCCCATTTTTCTTAGACTCGCAAATGTATTCGCAGTGAAGGTCAGTAGGAATACAAGGAGGTTGCCCTTTCAAAAATTCGTGAGATAGCCATTTTTCTGCATCTTGTCGGTCTTTGCCAACCAACAAGTATTTTCCCGCTTTTTGATTTTTCTCCCAATTTAACGCCTTTACCAATAAACGTGTATGCATTTCTACATAGCTGGCATGATTCCCAATTGATTGTAATAATCCTTGAAATGATACATCAAAATCATCAACCTGCTTCCATTCGTATAACTCCTTATTTTCATCAGCTTCTTCTCTAATGTATATCCAATTTATTTTAGCAATTGCAGGGTGAATATTGTCTAATTCTTCAGTTGGTTCTACATGTAAAAGTGGAATAATCCTTTTATTAAGCTTTACTGCCATTTCTATTTCTTTGAGGCAGAACTCAGAGCGGATAGAATGGGGAGAGATAATAAAAACAAAATTATGTGCCCTAGCGATTCCTTCATTAATCTGCTCTTGAAAGTCTACGCCTAAAGGGATGTCGTTTTGATCGAACCATACAGCATAATGTTCTTTTACTAAAGTATCGTGCAATTTAGTAGCGAAGGCTTTGCTATGCCTTCTGCCGTATGAGATAAAAACATCATCAAACTCTTGTGTTTCATCCTGCCTTGCTATGTGAAGTGCTTTTCCAGAGTTGAGAAACTCGGTAACGGAATCGATAGAAGGTAACCAATTTCCGCCATTTTCTTTTACTTGCTCTCCAAGTGTATGGAGTGATTCAATTTCCTCTGTTGAGAAAGCCCTATCTTCATCTTTCTCCAAAAAGCAGTAAAGGGTACGGTCCGGTCTTTTGTAAGAATCGTCGATTACTTCAGCTAAAGCGTAGTAGCCGGTCATTTTAGGCGTAATAATATATAAACAGAAATCGCAATGTTGCCTTTCATAAAGTTCTCGCTGATAGGCTTCATCGTCCCATTCCTCTACTACTGGGTTAAAGTAGTCTATATCTAATTGAGGGATGAGCTTATCGCGCCATGTTGAGCCATTTACCGTTCCGCCTAAAAATACTTTCATTGATAACTGTTCAAAAAGTCGATTGCTTCATCAAGTGATTTAAGCCATCTGCCTCCATTCTTTTCTATCATTTTGCCGATAGCTTCTAGTGATTTTTTTTGGTGTGCAGTAAATGCTTTACCTGCGTCCTCATAAAGTGCACAGTAAAGTGTTTTTTCAGGATTTTTATTTGATGCATCAACCAATTGTGGGATAAGACTGAATCCTCTTAAACAAGGTGTTATAACATACAGCAAAAAATCGCAATCAGCTAATAATTCTTTTTCAGCAGTAGTAGCTACTGTTGGATCTACATAATTAATATTAAGTTGACGAGATACATGTGCTCGCCAAGAAGACTCAGACCCAACACCCCCTAAAAATACTTTTTTCATAGTCAAAATTCTACCTCAATATAAAGATTTTTTACATCCTGTATACGAAAAAATTTCATTGTGACTAATAGAAATGCTTTTACGTAGTAAATTGGTGAAATAAAAGTCATTTAATACTCTCTCTTGTTGTATAAAAAGTATTTTACTTCTAAAATTATGAAGCTATGTTAAAATACTTATTCAAAAAATAACACCCTTAAAAGGTGTTTTTATATGTAAGGTTAAGGAACTCATAAGGCTGTTTTGTATTTAGTTTTACAAAGATTTGACTTAAATATTTATGAAGGTAATAGAAAAAATTTCACAGATTATATTTTGCATTTTACTTTTATTTTCAAAAGTTAATGCGCAAGAAAGACTAGAAAAGCAGGTAGAAAAATCATTTCCAGTTGAAGAAGGCGATTTGCTGGATATCGAGAATGAATATGGAAAAATCATTATCAATACCATCACAGGCGATTCAGTTAAAATTGCTGTGTTGGTAAAAGCTGAAGGAAAAGACACTGAAACTACTCAAGAGACATTAGATAGGGTAACTTTTTCCATGGAAAAAGAAGGGAAAGTATTAACAGCTCATACAAACCTAGATGCTAAATCTAGCACAATTAAAAGTTTAGCAAAAAGTGTGGGAGATGCTTTTAAGCAAACTTTAACAATTGACTACGAAATAGGAATACCTCAAGGGCTTGAAATAGATGTATATCAAAAAAATGGGGATATAAGAATTGATGAAATTAGTACAGCTTCTAAAATTGAACTAAATGATGGTGAGTTAAGGCTAAATAAGGCGACAGCACCATTAGGAATTACTTTAAAAGGGGCAACAGGTACTATTACTTCTATGAAAGATGGCTCACTTGTAATGGAAAAAGCAGAAATTAACATTAAAGAAGGTGGCAAATTGGTGTTAAATAGTAATGTAGCCGGAAGCAAGTTAGATGCTGGCAAACTAACAAATCTCCATCTTGAAAGTAAAAATGATGAAATTGAATGTTATGAACTAGGCGGTTTAACAGGAAAAAGTACCCTTTCAAAAATAAAAGTTGAAAAACTCTACGGTGATACTAATTTCAAATTGAGTTTTGGTTTTCTTACAGTAGAAAAAGTAACAGAAGAAATGGAAAGCATAAATGTAGAAAGTAAAAACTCAGGAGATGTTTTTCTTGATTTCGCTAATGGAATAGCATTCGACCTGAATGTTACTGGGAAAACTAATAGTGTAGAATTGCCTGAGCCTACTAAAGGAATCACTAAAACTAATCTTGATAGTAAAGGAAGAGAAGCTAATTGGATAGGTAAGGTAGGCGAAGAGGGTGATAGAAAAGTAACTTTAAAATCGGGAAGTGGTGGTAAAATAGTTCTTAAATGGTAGGCTCCTATGTTTTGCTAGTTGTATGAAAATAGGTCTTTTTTTTGGTTCTTTTAATCCTGTACATGTTGGTCACTTAATATTAGCCAATACCATGGTGGAGAATGCCAACTTAGATCAGGTTTGGTTTGTAGTTTCTCCACAAAATCCTTTTAAGAAGAAAGGTAATCTTTTGCATGAGTTTGATCGGTTTACTATGGTTAGACAAGCAATAGCCGACAATCCAAAATTCAATGCAACAGATGTGGAGTTTCACATGCCTAAGCCTAGCTATACGGCTGATACACTTGCTTGGCTTTCCGATAAATATCCTCATCATCAATTTATATTAATTATAGGGGAAGATAATTTAAAGAATTTCCCCAAATGGAAAAACCATGAGGTTCTTTTAGAGCAGTATGGTCTTTTAGTATATCCTCGTCCAAAAGCAAATAAGAGTGATTTATTGCATCATCCAAATGTTAGGAAGATAGATGCACCACAAGTAGAGATTTCTGCTACTTTCATTAGAGATACGCTTAAAAAAGGTAAGTCTGTCAAATACTTGGTGCCTGAAGAAGTTGAAGCATTTATCAAGCTTAAAAAATTCTATTTAGATTAACTGTTTTC
>JBCDJE010000096.1:0-10188 GCA_038748185.1 Bacteroidota bacterium | reverse complement strand
AATCATCGGAAACACATTATTTTCTTTTTCTACTACAACTTCTAATAGAAATGCTTCTTTGGCAGACAACATATTATTTAATCCATTGCTTAAGTCTTCTCTCTTTGCTACTCTTTGTCCTTTAATGCCAAAACTTTGTGCTAAAAGCATTAAATCGGGGCTTTCAATGTCTACAAAAGAATAGCGCTTATCAAAAAACAACTGTTGCCATTGGCGAACCATCCCTAAGAAACTATTATTGAGAATCATAATTTTCACTGGAATTTTTTCTTGCATAATAGTCCCTAATTCTTGCAAAGTCATTTGGAAGCCTCCATCGCCTATGATTGCTATTACATCTCTTTCCGGTTTGGCAATTTTAGCCCCAATAGCTGCCGGCAAAGCAAAGCCCATCGTTCCTAAACCACCAGAAGTCACATTGCTATCCGTCTCTTTGTATTCATAATATCGAGAAACTACCATCTGATGCTGACCTACATCAGAAACTGTAATTGCTTTTCCGGCAGTTAAATTAGAAAGCTGGTGAATTACTTCTGACATTTTAAGCTTTTCTGTAATGGGCGCAAAGTCTTTTTCAATTACTTTTCTCTTTTCCTCTTTATCACAAGCAGCAAACTCCTCTAGCCAAGTTGTATGTTTTTTGGTATGAACCCTAGGTAAAAGTGCCTCTAAGGCTTCTTTGGCATCTCCAATAATTGCTACGCTAGTTTTTACATTTTTATCAACTTCAGAAGGATCTATTTCTATATGTATCACTTTTGCTTGCTTTGCATAGCGATTGAGATCACCTGTCACACGGTCGTCAAAACGCATACCTATGGCAATTAACACATCGCACTCATTGGTTTTAATATTAGGGCCATAGTTTCCATGCATGCCCAGATAGCCTACATAATTAGGATGTTCTACTGAGAGAGCAGATAAACCCATGAGCGTACTGGCTGTTGGAATATCAGTTTTTTCTACAAATGCTTTAAGCACTTCTTGTGCCTGAGATATGAGTATCCCGTGACCAATTAAGAGATATGGTTTTTTCGATTCGTTTATCAGTTTTGCTGCTTCATCAAGGCATTTTTCATCAAGCTTGCGATATGGATAGTAGCTTCTTACCTTATGGCACTTTTTATATTTAAAGTCAGCCTTTTCAAATTGTGCATTTTTGGTTATATCGATAAGAACAGGACCAGGTCTACCGCTTTTTGCAATGAAAAATGCCTTAGCAATCGCTTCAGGGATTTCATCAGCAGAAGTAACTTGGTAGTTCCATTTAGTTACCGGCATAGAAATACCTACTACATCAGTTTCTTGAAATGCATCGGTACCTAATAGATTTTTTGGTACTTGACCTGTAATACAAACCATTGGTGTTGAATCAATCATCGCATCAGCAATCCCAGTAATAAGATTAGTAGCTCCCGGACCTGATGTAGCAAAACAGACGCCTACTTTATTATTTACCCTAGCGTAACCTTGGGCAGCATGGGTAGCACCTTGTTCATGTCTCACCAGTATATGCCTTACGCGATCTGTATAATGATACAATTCATCGTAAATAGGCATAATTGCCCCACCGGGATAACCAAAGATTGTATCTACGCCTTCGGCTAGTAGTGAAAGAATGACTGCTTCCGCTCCATTGATATTTTTTTTGTTCACCAAGGTTTTTCCTGAGATTTCCCCTGAAGGCTTATACATCGTATTGGTATTTAATAAAGTTGTCATTTCTGTTTTTATTTGTTCCATAATATTGCCAATAGGCATCAATTAGAGGGGTTAATAAGCTTTTTTATTCATCTGTTACACAACCCTCAGATGCCGAAGCAACCAAACGGGCATATTTGTATAAAATTCCTTTTTTTACTTTCAATTCAGGTGCTACCCAAGCAGCTTTTCTTTGTTTAATTTCTTCGTCTGAAATGGCTACTTCAAGGGTATTTTTAATAGCGTCAATGGTAATTATATCTCCATCCTGTAAAAGGGCAATAGTACCACCATCTTGTGCTTCGGGAGTTATGTGACCAATTACAAAGCCATGTGAGCCTCCTGAGAATCTACCATCTGTAATGAGCGCTACACTTTTCCCTAGTCCTGCACCCATTATCGCAGAAGTTATTTTGAGCATCTCTGGCATGCCTGGTCCGCCTTTTGGTCCTGAATAGCGAATTACCACCACGTCACCTGCCTCTACATTTCCAGCTTCAATACCTTTTATGGTGTCAAATTCATCATTAAAAACTTTAGCAGGCCCTGAAAAAAGCTCACCTTCCTTTCCGGTAATCTTAGCTACAGCTCCTTTTTCGGCTAAATTTCCATATAAGATGCGAAGGTGTCCTGTAACTTTTATAGGCTCTGAAGTCTGTCTAATTACATCTTGTCCAGCTTCAAGTTCAGGTAATACTTGTAAATTTTCTGCAATAGTTTTACCAGTTACAGTAAGACAATCACCTGTTAAGAGTCCTTCATTTAGTAACATCTTCATCACTGCAGGTATTCCTCCAACATCATGAATGTCTTCCATTAAATATTTACCACTAGGCTTCAAGTCGCCCAACAGCGGGGTTTCGTCACTTATGTGTTGGAAATCATCTACCGATAATGGAATATCAAATGCTTTCGCAATAGCGATAAGATGTAAGACTGCATTGGTTGAACCTCCCAGAACAGTAATTAGCCTAATTGCATTTTCAAACGACTCCCTACTTACAATATCTTTAGGTTTTAAATCTTTTTCTAGCAGATTATAAAATGCCTTACCTGCTAACAAGCATTCTTCTTTTTTCTGGGTACTTACTGCAGGGTTTGAAGAACTGTAAGGTAGGCTTAAACCTAAAGCTTCAATAGCCGAGGCCATGGTATTCGCAGTGTACATACCGCCACAAGCACCAGCACCTGGGCATGAATTTTTTATAATTCCTTTGTAATCTTCTTCTGATAAATCTCCTTTAAATCTTTCACCTAAGGCTTCAAAAGCAGAAACAATATTCAGTTTTTTATCTTTCCAACAGCCAGAAGCAATAGTACCTCCATATATCATAATAGAGGGTCGGTTAAGCCTTCCCATTGCCATAACGGCACCAGGCATATTTTTATCGCAACCAACAACTGCTGCTACTCCATCATAAAACTGAGCACTTACCACTGTTTCAATAGAATCGGCTATAATATCACGAGAAGGTAAAGAATACATCATACCTGATGTTCCATTGGAGATACCATCACTCACACCAATGGTATTAAAAATCAAACCAACTAATCCGGCTGCCTGTACACCCTGCTTAACATCTACTGCAAGGTCGTTGAGGTGCATGTTACAAGTGTTTCCCTCATAACCAGTACTTACAATTCCTATTTGTGCTTTCTTTAAGTCCTCTTCAGTTAAACCAACTCCATAAAGCATTGCTTGTGAAGCCGGTTGCTGAGGATCTTGTGTAATTATCTTACTGTGTTTGTTAAGTTCTTTCATCCGTTTAAAATTTTTTAATTTCTGAATATTCAAAAAATTTGAATACATTCAGGAACTCTCATAAATTTTAATCATTCCCTTTTGTAAATTTGAAATGATGAAAATTCATTTTCGTTTCATCACTTTACTTTATACTGATATTTTAATTTAGATAATTGAATAAGAATCGTATTCACTGTGTGTTACAATTTGCTTGTATTTTGTAAATAATTGGTATCCCATAGTATCTTTCCACTTCTTTTTAAAAGGTTCATGATTAAAAGATTTGATACCTGCAACCTCGGTTGCCGTTCCGGTAAAAAATGCCCCATCAGCTACTTCTATTTCCTTCACGTTAAATAATTTTTCTACCACTTTAAAATCTAACTCTTTGGCCAATTGCATAATAGTATTTCTGGTAATTCCAGGAAAAATATGTCCAACTGGTGGTGTATACAATACACCTTCTTTTTCTATAAAAAAATTGTCTCCAGGGCTTTGTGCTACAAATCCACCTGCATCAAGTAACAATGCTTCATCGAATCCTTTCATTTTGGCTTCTTGTGTAGCCAAGATTGAATTAATGTAGTTTCCGGTAATTTTAGCATCCACATATGATGCTTTAGGGTTTGGTCTTTGAAAAGAGGAAAGCATCACATCTAGCTGATCATTTGATTGGTAGGGTGGCCATTTCCAAGCAGAAATGAACAAATTAACCCCTTTAGTCTTAGTGAGCCGCATATTTGGTCCAAGATATACTAAAGGTCTTATATAAGCATTGTCTAACTTATTCTCCTCCAATAATCTATAGGTGATATTTACCAGTTCTTCAGCAGCATAAGGTACCTTTATATGTATTCTAGCTGAAGCTGCTATCAATCTTTCGAAATGTGTTCTTATTTTAAAAGCTTGTGTACCTGCAACGGTTTCATATGCCCTAATACCATCGAAAACACCACTGCCATAATGCAAGGTTTGAGAGAACAAATCTGTATTAGCTTCTGTGGCTTTTACAAAGTTACCATTAAGAAATACTATGGTCTTTTTAGTATAGTACATAAACCATCTTTTAATAAAAAAGCCCTTCTCTTAAAGAGAAAGGCAGCGTAAAATTTATACATAGTAAACCTTTCTCCTAACACTTTGCTAGGACGACCACCACTAGGATAATTAGTCCGAAAATTGAAGAAGAAAGATTCATAGTGCTCATTTATCAATAATAGTTAAGCTATTGATCAAATAAAAAAACTAACTAAATATAATCCAAGAGAATCAATAAAACATTTATTTTTAATTTACGATTTCAAAATATTCAAACTGAACTAATACTGGCTAATGAAAGAATTTGTACGACTATTTTGCTCAGAAAAATACTATTGCTACACTCACTATTTCCCTTCCAATATCTTTAAATATTTTAAAGCATTGGTCTCATCACCAAGTTCTCTATAAGCATATACCAAGTTCTGATAAACATCCTTTTGATTTGGATTCATCTCAAGCGCTTGTTTCATATTTCTAATTGCCAATTGAAACCTATTATTTTTCATTTGCGGATTTGCTATACCTTGCTGTAATAGCGCTATTGATGCTTCTACAAAAATTCTTGGGTTTCTTCCATTATCATATTGTGCAGCAGTTTCAAAATTCTTCAATGCTAAATTATACTTCTTTAATGCCATATAGGCTCTACCTCTGTTTAGATAGCCGCTGGAATTATTTACTTTTAACTCTATTGCTTTATTAAATAATTTTATAGCATCTTCGTACTGCTTTTTACGATTGTAGGCAATTCCAACTAAAGTATAAGCTACAAAATCATCAGGGTTTAACTTGATTACTTTACTTAGGGTGCTAATCGCCTCATCATTGATATTTAAGTCAATTTGTAACATCCCTTTAATTCTTTGTGCTTCAACATTTTGTGGATCGAATGTTACTGCTTTTTCGGCAAACTCAAGAGCTTCAGTTCGCTTATTTTCTGTGCGTAGTTTAAAAGCTTCGGCAATGTAGTGGTTCTCACTTTTTACTATTGCCAACAATGGGACTGTATCGGCTTTTATGGAATGAATGGTTCCTTTAGGAGGAAAACTTGCTTCTATTAGATCTTTAGGCATTCCTCTCGTACCAAAAAAAGCATAATCCCACTCCTGTTTGTACTTTTCATTTTCTCGAGTCCATAACATTTGCACTTGCTCAGGGTACTTATTGGCAAAATATTGAGCAGTTTTTATTTCAAAGTTTGCCGCTACTCTTATTTTTTTATCACCTATATTTTCATTAGTAACTAACCAATCAATTGCCTGTTTCATACTATTACACCAGTATTCTGTCTCATATTCTTTATAAGCACCATTAATCCCCCCTATTAATTCATTAAAATATACATACTGGTTGGGATGATTTTTTATCATCCAATAAGTAGGCTTAACAAAAAGTGCTAATACAGCTACTGATGCAGCTACAGGAACCCATCTTTGTTTCATTTCAAATAGATAATCCCATCCTGCAGCAGCTAGTATGACCAGTGGTACATATACAAACATAAGGTGTCGCCAACCACTATATAGAGTAGAATTCTGAACAATTGTGTAGATAATAGGGAAGAATAGACTAAAGATGAGCATGAGAAACACTGCTTTTTTAGTTATCCCTCTTTTAATTATTAGCGGTAACAATGAAAAAACAAATCCGACTAATACAAAAATTGGTGCGCTAATCCCTATCCATTTAAATGTATAGTACCATGGGGGAGAATCCATGTTTATGCGTTCTCCCCCAAACAATTCATATGTAATTAGAAATCTAAAATTTGTAAATTCAGTGAGAGAAATAAGTGGATTTTCAAATGGCTTTTCGTATCCCCAAGGCCAAAACCAAATACCAATGAAATAGCTAAAAAATATAATTACTAATAAATATGTAGCATATTTAGGTAAGTATTTAATAGCTGTTTGCCAAGAGTTAGCAAAGCCTTCGTATAACCAAACTATACCACTGAATAAACCGAAAAGCCCTATTACAATTAGCCCTCCAATTTTTACACTTACCATAAATGCCATACTCAATGTAAGCCAAATAATTACGGCTGAAGAAGGGTTTGGCAATTGTTTAAAAAATCGGATCATGTAATATATACTCGCAGCATAGCCTAGTAAGAAGGGTATATCTTTGGGATTATTCATACTATGCCCAAAGTAGCGCGGTGAAAGAAGCATAAAAAGTATAGCCAACAAACCAAGTCGCCAAGAGCCCAACACTCTTCCTATTCTCCCAACAAATAAAATAGCTAACACGCCCATAAAGGCATTAAGCAAGTGCCTAGTTTCGTAAATACCAAATGGAGAAAAATACTTGTGAATAACAGCAGCCAATACATCGAAAGAGGCACTATAATGCATTGTAGCATTTCTGGCATGCTTTTTCATATCAAAGACCTCTTTATTTTCACCTCCTGAACTATAATACTTCAAAATATCTTCAGCGTATTCAACTAGCACAGGTTCATCCCATGTGATTCCGTAATCGAAACTTAGAAGCGGAATAAAAATAAAAGCTAATAATAAAATAATATGATAGCCGAGGTTGTAAACAGCATGTCGGGCATTTTTCAAGCCTTTAAGAAAATTACTTTCATATTTTAGTTGTGTGATTGGGAGTGTAAATTTCTCAAAAAACAGCTTTTTAAAATAGGCTAACTTTATTGAAGTCAACGCTAAAAACGGTACCTCTTTATGCTTCTGAGGTAGTACTATTTCTTTAACAGAAGCATGATTATTTTGAAGTTGGGCTACTAAATTGAAACTCCCTTTAGGATACTCATATAAATCTTCAGCTATGAGCGAGTTGCCTTCTATTAATACATATTCTTTTGGAAAACCATTGAGTTTAAAGCCGTAAAGAAAGTTGATTATAAAAAGTAAGATTTTTTGAACGATTCCTGATTCAGTTTTTTCAACAAAATAAGTTGAACTATTACCCAAAACAACATCAGTTTTCTGTTGCTTATGCCACTTAAGTAAAGCTTCAATTTCTGCTACACTTATATCTGGAGCAACCTTTAAAATTTTAGTGTTACTAAAACTGGCAAGCGTTTCCTTTATTTGATTGACAGCTGCTTGAGGGTTTCCAGTTACAACTTTTGCTGCGCCATTATAATCGAATGTAGGATTAGTATTTATTATAAATAGCTTTAACCCTGATTTTTCAACCAGTGCATCAAACCATTTGATTAATGCTGATTGCTCACTTTTTACAATGAGTACTATTGATTTTGAAGCATTCTTAGTTACTCCTTGAACTTTATTCTTAACCTGAGTGCTTTTCTTAATTTTTTTTACCTTTTTCATCATATTATCTACACTCACTTTAAAAAATCAAAACTAATAATTGTTCATTTAAAATCTAATTAGTGCTATCCTAACATCCCTCAAATTTTACAATAAAATCTAGAGTAAAATAAATATTAGCCCCCCAATTTTGCTTGATTGGAAAAACCATTATCCAATATAATACTAAAGAAACACCTACCCAAGTCTAAAAAAGACAAAAAACATTGACTAAACTTAGCTCAAGAAGTTTACCTCCTAAATCAGATAAAAGGTAGTAGGCGATGTAATAATTGAGCATACCAGTCTCTCCAGTATATTTGCTATAATTATAATTTACCAGTCAAGTATTATTAATAAGCTCTATTAAATTATCACTCTGGGAGAAAATCCTCCGCCTTTAGTTAAAAAATAGTTGGCTATTTTTGTGTTATGCAATATTATCGAAAGACATCGCATACCACCTATGACTGTAAATACCATATTGTTTGGATAACGAAGTATCGCAATAAAGTATTGGGAGGAGCAATAGGACATAGGGTTCGGGAATTGTTTCGCGAGATAAGCAAGCGAAATGATGTTGAGATACTCCAGGGTCATATTTCAAAAGACCATTTGCACCTGTTTGTATCAGTACCGCCTCATTTGGCGATTTCCAAATTTGTGCAACAGTTGAAAGGGAAAAGTTCCTATAAAATGATGCAGGAGGTAAAACAATTTTCCAAACTATTTTGGGGTCGGCATCTATGGGCGAGAGGATATTTTGTTGCCACCTCAGGAAACATTACGGATGAAATGATTATGGAGTATATAAAGAGCCAAGATGAAAAAGAAATTGACAATGAAGACTTTACTACTGAAGACTAGCTTTAGTTGGCTTTAGCCGAAACCAAACCTATCGGTCTTTAGTTTTTCAGAAGCTATTATTGTGTTTCTTTAGATAGAAATATTAGAGCTGTTCTGACGTAACTTGTTGATTATCCGCACTAATTTTTCAGATTACTTTTTATAAGAATGAGAATCGCCTCTATAACTTCTGTAATGCTATCATCATTCAGCAGGAAATAATATAATCAACTGATTTTCACATCAGAACAAGTCTATTAATTGCATAAAGAAATACTTTTCAGAGTGCTTTGCATCTTACAAAAGCACTCTGAAATGAAAGGTAAAAACTGTTGAGCGAAAAAGTAATAAAAGAGAAATTCAATTATCAGCTTTATTGTAATTCTAAAAAAATTCGAGGGCGTCCTCCTCCCGTGATCCTAAATTGTACTCCGGTTTCTCCAGTATTAATCTCTTTATAGTAAAACCCATTGAATTCAGTAATAGGATTATCTATGGGAAATATGATTTTTCCTTCCATTTCCTGTAACGTAGCAGTTCCAAAACCTGCATTTAGTGGCAAGCCGTTTACAACTGAACCAGTTTGTGTGGCCAGATCCAATTCGAAATATCTCCAAACTGGATCGCTGTAGATTTCAGGGATTTGTGAAGGCTCTGCCAAGAGAGAAGTGTATGCTTTCCCATCTGAAGCAATTACTAACGATCGAACAATTGATGGATGAGGAGAGAGAGTATTGCTAATGTCCCATTCATAATCGGGATCAAAATCTGTTTCACCTGATTTAATGCGTAATATTTTAGAGGTACGTCCTTGGCCATCCAAACCTCCTCCAAAAGGATTTCCTAAAGCAGTCATATAAATATCATTGTTGGCATCTATTGCGAAAGGTCGGGTTCTTATCCAGAAGTCTCCTAGAAATTGAGCACCAGCCCGATAACGTACAGCTTCCAGTTGGTCAGTTGCTACATCAATGACTGCCATAAATACAGAATCCCTGTAGTTTGTAAAGGCTGCTTCTCCTGCACCAAATCCGGCAAAGAGTTTTCCATCACGTTCAATCATGTAAAGAACTTGTTGCACTAGTTGCCCCTGATCAGCAGCAGACATGTCCACCTCACCTGTACGTTGCATTGTTTGAGGGTTAAAAATCTGAATATTAAATTGGTCTAAATCTGCGTAATAGCCTTTAGTCTCACTTACGATAGTGGCTTTCAAACGCTGCCCCCCATCAATAAAGCCCTCTTCATTAATGTCGCCATTTTCATCAATAGAATACTTCAAGACCCCATCGTTTCCATTTTGGTCTCGGGCGAAGAAATTACTTCCAAACATAACTCCTCCTTGTGCAGAAGCCAGACTGATAACATTTGATTGGGTAGTCACATCCACATCACCAGTTGGCAATTTATCAAAAGCGGTCATCAATCCAGAGGCTCCACCTGGGAGTTGTGTTTGTAATACAAAAGGAAAGGCTGAGCGTGGTTCTGGCTCTGGCTCATCATCATTACTACAAGATAAAAATACTACTAGTGTAACAAATAACAGTAAGTAAGAAAATTTATTCATTTTTT
>JBCDJE010000095.1:0-10195 GCA_038748185.1 Bacteroidota bacterium | reverse complement strand
TAAAAGAAAATCTCATTAAAGAAAAGGACGTAACAGTAGCACTGCCAAATGCATTAAAGATATTGAAAGAATTAGCCAAAGCAGAAAAGGTTTGTGTTTTTCAGAATACTTTTTTAAAAGAAGGTGTACGTATAAAATTAATGTTTGGCTATGCTGATGAAGAAATTACTGGAAATGATACAGAGATATGGGAATTTAAAAATAATGGAGGACTAAACTTTTGGTTTAGGAAGATGCAAGGAGGAAAAAAGATAAAATTTCATATTGATAACTTTCCGGAAGATTTGGAAGTTATTTTCAAAGCCAGTGATACTAAATCTGTATTATTAAAACCTATTTTTATAGATGATAATTTTTTTGGCTTTATTAGCTTCGAAAGTACTAATTTAATTAAACAGTGGAATGAATTAGAAGAGTTTTCATTTCAAAGTGTTGCAAACTCTATTGGCAGGATTATGCAGCGGAACGAAATGCTAATGCAGCTCGAGATAAGTAAAGAAGAATTAACAAGGTTGAACGATAAGGTGAATTTTGAGCTGGATAGTTTTTTTTACAGCGCATCACACGATTTAAGGAGACCTGTTACTACTGCCTTAGGATTAATAAGTTTGGCAAGTCAATCACAAGATGTTGAAGAAAGAAAACAATATCTCACATTTCTTCAACAAACATTAGTGAAACTAGATCAACTTATTTTAGATATTATACAAATCTCTAAAAACAAAACATTGGCAGTAAATAAGACAGATAAGATTAACTATGAAAGTTTTTTTCAAGATATCTTTCAAGATCTTAAATATTATGAGAATGCTGATAAAATAGAGATGATATTATCTGTGAGTCAGGGTGATGCTTTTTTATCAGATACAAAGAGGTTAAAAGCCATTTTTAGCAACCTTATTGCTAATGCAATGAAATATCATAATTTATTTCAGTCACATCCTAAAATTAAAATCACTGTAGAAGTAAATCAGGCTGAGGCAAATATCGCGATAGAAGACAATGGTATTGGTATTCCTGAAGAACATCTAAGCAAACTATTTGATGTATTCTACAGAGCTAATGAAAACAAATCAGGTTCAGGATTAGGGCTATATATCGTAAAAGAAACAGTTATAAAGTTAGGTGGAGAGATCAGTGTAACATCAGAAGTAAATAAGGGAACAACTTTTTATGTAAATCTTCCCAACTATACTTTATCTCCTAATGAAGCTTTTATAGATCAACAGACTCAAAAGAACTTTTGAAAATACATAAATGTACTTGGGAAAGTAAGTAGCTAGCTTCCTTTTATTACTTCAACAATATCACTTTCTTCATAGCCGTAGCGTTGTGCTTTCACTAGTAACTTTTTAGCACTCTTAAAAGGGCCAGTATAAATTTCCCAACGATCGTTGTTTTCTAGCTTATAGGCAATTGAAGCGCCGTAAGTTTCACATGTAATGGTAATTAAATTGTTGTTTTTTAATACTTTGGGTTGCTCAGTTTTAGGTTGTTGATTATTAGGCCACATGCTTTCTGCTTGTTTTGTTTCTGGTATATTTTCCCAGTCACCAAACTCGGTTTGCCAATTTTTTAAAGCAAGATACATTTCTTCTTTTACTGATTGTAAACTAGGTTCGTTGGCCAAGTTTTTCAACTCAAATGGATCATTTAAGATATCGTATAATTCTTCTTTCGGTTTATTTTTGTTTAACCAGTAAGACTGTGTTTGATTTAATTTACCAGTATAATTGAGGTTTAAAACTTCCTTCATTAGAGGCATTTGTTCTAAAAAAGTAATTTGCTGTTGGTATGGATTTTCAGGTGCGTAGTTGTAGATATATTTGTATTGCTTACTTCTTACGGCTCTTCTGGTATCATAACGATTATCCATGCGATCTCGCCCAGCAAAAATATATTCCCTAGGTTTATTTTTGAGTGTGCTGAAAATGGGCTTGCCCTGCATCCATTCGGGTATAGATATTCCTGCAAATGATAGTACAGTTGGAGCTAAATCTATGTAGCTAATCAATTCTTTTACTTGGCTTGGTTGCTCAAAACCCGTAGGTAGATATTGTTTAGGGATGTAAATTACCAATGGTGATTTAATGCCTGAGTCATAAATCCATCTTTTTGCCCTAGGCAGACAATCTCCATGGTCGCTCATAATAAATATAATAGTGTTGTCAAGCAATCCATCTACTTTCAAATCAGCCATTAACCCACCTATTTGTTTGTCCATTCTACTAATATTATTGTATAATCGGGCAATGTGTTCGCGACTTACTTCAGTATCAGGAAGGTAAGGGGGTACTTTCACCTCAGAAGGATTTACGGTATAAGCACTATCAAAAGGTGGTCTTATGCGCACATCAGGAGCAAGTTTGTTTACATCTAAATTGAATTCTTTAAAAAAACGCGCTTTTGTACTATCAGGCCAAATGTTGATCTCATGAGTGATTTCGTAAGTGCTGTAAATAAAAAAAGGCCTTTTCTGATCTTTTAACTTTCTATTTCTCCAATGAGGTTTATCTGCCACTTCGTCCCAAATGGTAAAAGGTGTACCGAATTGATAATCTAACTTTCTGTAACTGGATGTCCAATAGCCGGCAGCCCTAAGTAGTTCGGGAAAGGCTTTAATTTCAGGAGGTGGAACTGCATTATACCTCGGAAAGCCCGGCATAGGAATCACACTTTTTTGTTGTCTCATATGTTGTGTGCCGATAGAAGTTGGGTAGCAACCTGTTATCATACCCGATCTGCTTGGTGCACAAACTCCAGCTACTGTAAAGGCATTTTCAAAGATAATTCCTTTTTTTGCTATGGCATTTAAGTGTGGAGTATGTGCTAAAGAATCTCCATAAAAGGCAAATCTGGGGCTTAAATCTTCTGCAACTAACCATATAATATTTGGAGGGGTCATGCTTGTTGCTTCATTTTCTTGAGCAACTTGTTTATGACAAGAAAAGCTAATAAAAAGTAGTATGAATGATATGATAGGGTTTAGCATTAGATAGATAATGTATTTTTTCAAGTTTATATTCCTTAAGTTAATAGCTTATTCAGTTTTTTGCTTTTTAAATTATTTTTTTAGCCTTATAAGGGAAAACTTTAATTAGGGTTTTTCTTTTAATTGGTTGATCCAGAAGGGTGCAGTAAATAACCAAATTAACGTTCCTATCAGCATAAGATGCTTATAAGCTGCTAGGGATAAAATTTGGGCAAATACCAAAAAGCTTGGAAAAATGGTTAAACCTAGTCCAATAAATGATAATAGCTTTACAGTAAATCGGAGAGAAGTGTTCATTTTATTACTGATTAATAGTTTTGAAAATAAAATTTTGTTGTAAGTAAGCAAATAGAGGATAAGATATAGCAGCAATACACCAACCGGGGATAGCCATAAAAAAGTAAAAATCAGCTTGCCAGTAATTGTAGAGTATATAACTTCCTCCTACAGCACAAATCCATGAAAGTAAAACTGCCCAATTAAATGTAACCTTTTTCAGTTCAGCCAAATTACTCAATAGCCCAAACTTTGGGAATAAATAAACATCTACTAAAACAACTGCACCAACCGGAGAAGCTAGTAGCGCATAGAAACCTAAGAACTGATCTAGTTTGCTGACTATAGCAGGAGAGCAAGCCAAAGCGGTTGCGATGAGACCTACAATTAGCGTAATTTTCCATCTTCTAAGTTGAGGAAATAAGCCTTGGATTGCTAAACCTGCTCGGTAGATGGTAGGATTAGCAGTAGTCCAACCGGCAGTGACTACACAAATAGCTCCAGCAATACCTGCTCCCATAAATGCAATCTGACCCGGTGAAGGGTTATCATTTCCCGCTTGTAATGCAACGGCGCACAAGATACCTGATGCAAGCCAAGCCATAAAATGCCCTATGAACATGCCAAAAGCAGAAGCAAGTCCATAATGTGCTTTTTTAGCATACCTATAGATTGACATATCAGTTAAGCCAATATGCATAGCACTGTTACACAGCCAAGAAAAAATGATAATATGCCAAAAAGTGTATTTGGTCTGTCCTTCAACAGGAATACCTGTCCAAATTTTCTCATTTGCGACTGCCCAAAAGTCAGAAAATTTAGTTACACCTAATTCGGGTAACATAGCTATGCCACAGGCTAAAAATACTAAAGGCATCCATGGGGCAAAAATATTAGCAAATTTAGATACCCGATCAAAACCAAATGTGGCAACTACGGCAATCACTATTCCAATTAAGATGATGATGAACACCCAAGGAAGACTTGTCGGATAAAGATCAGTTAACCCCGGTCCTTCAACATCGAAAAGTAATCCCAAAGCAGAAGCCGAAACACCAATCATAGCAGCAGCAGTCACACAAAAGAGTAATCCATTTATTGCATTGTATAAACTCACCAGTCCTATTCCACTAATTTTCTCTAACTGGTAAAATATAGTTAGTCTTGTTTTTACGGCAACTGGTGCACAGATGAGCACCCAACTTAAGGTGGCAAGTATATTTCCGAAAAGTAGTCCCCAGAAAACATCTCCTGCACTAGCTCCATGCAACACAAACAGTGGCCCAATTACAAATTCGGTACCGGCAATGTGCTCACCGGCTACCATCCCAACAAAACTTTTAAATCCTTTTACCTTGGCTTTAGGAACAGGCACTCTTTCATACTCATCTACCGCATTCAATTGTTCCTTTAATGAGGATTGTAGTTTGGTCATCTTTTACTTTATAATTGAAAAATCTTGAATTTACAGCTATTTTTAAAAATTGAAAGTGATTTTTTAAACAAATATATATTTGCCCTTTATTAGCACAGATACATTCTAATATATGAAAAAGATACTTTTTGGGTTAACAATACTTGTCATCATTGCAATTGCTTATTTTTTTACAAAAGGAGAAACTGCTCAACCTGTTAAGAAGCCTAATGTTTTGTTAATCGCAGTGGATGATTTAAACGATTGGATTGGGTGTATGGGTGGTCATCCGCAAGCACTAACTCCTAATATGGATAAGTTGGCTGCTAAGGGAATGCTTTTTACCAATGCACATTGCCAATCTCCGGTATGTAATCCTTCTCGGGCAAGCATGATGACTTCATTGTATCCTGCTACAACCGGTATCTATTTTCTTAACCCCGACCTTAAAGTTTCTCCTGTTGCTAAAGAAAGTATTTTGTTACCCAAAAGATTTGAAAATGAGGGATATTTTGTAACTGGCGCAGGCAAGCTTTTTCACGGAAATACCAATAAAGAATATATGCCGAACTATGCTGGCGCATTTGGTGCATTTGGTCCAAGACCTAAAGAAAAAATCACTTCATTTCCCGGGCATCCTTTTTGGGATTGGGGCATTTACCCAGAAGTTGATGAACAGATGCCTGACCATAAAATTGCTGAATGGGCAACCAATCAATTAGCCACAATAAAAGATGAACCCTTTTTCTTAGGAACAGGCTTCTTTCGACCACATGTACCACAATATGCTCCTAAAAAATGGTTTGATCTTTACCCGCTGGAATCTATACAATTGCCTACCATGATAGCCAATGACTTAGCTGATGTTTCTGAATATGCTGTGAATCTCACAAGACTAAAACATGTTTCACCAACTCATGAATGGGTGTTAAAAAATGAGGAGTGGAAACCCTTGGTGCAATCTTATCTAGCTTGTGTAAGCTTTGTTGACCATCAGATAGGGAAAGTTTTAGAGGCACTAAATAATAGTCCATTCAAGGATAATACTTTTGTAGTGCTATATAGCGATCATGGATTTCATTTAGGTGAAAAAGATCGCTGGGCAAAGCGTAGTTTATGGGAAGCAGGAACAAAAGTGCCTTTAATTATCATGGGTCCGGGCATTGAAAAAGGAGCTATTTGTGACAAACCAGTTGAGCTACTAGATATTTATCCTACGTTACTAGCACTAACAGGGCTAGCAGCAGATGTGCGACATGAAGGAAACTCTCTAGTACCACTGCTTAAGAGTCCTACTGCTGACTGGCCACACATTGCCAGAACAAGTTTTGGAAAAGGGAATTATGCAATCCGTTCTGAACGATACAGGTATATTCACTACAAAGATGGTTCTGAAGAATTATATGATCTTGCAAATGACGCTCATGAATGGCAGAATATAATAGAAGAACCTCGAATGAAAACAGTTATTGAAAAACATAAAGCCTTGCTTCCTAAAGAGGAGCATGCTATTTTGGGAGCAGGTTCTACTGGACATTTATCCTATGAAGCCAGTGAACCAGATAATAATTAAATTCAATGCAGAGAGAATTATATGATACATGATTTATATATAACAAGAGCCTTGCTAAAAGGCTCTTGTTATATATAGGATGTTTTACAGCTTACTCATCACATATCTGGTTTTCATTTCTAAATCCTGAATTATCTTTATACCAATCGCTAAATGACTGTCCACCTGATTCTGCCCAAGTTTTAAAATTGTTATAAGAATTCGTTACATCAACATTTTCTTTTGGCGGTCTAAAGTCATGGATTATGTTAATTGCCCAAGGTAAATTTCCAGAAGTATTGTAATACTTAGCTAGTGTTTCATCGCTAGCATCATCATTGCTACCCAAGTAATTCATATTAACCTTTTGCGTAGGAGCCATATTTGATAAATGTACTTCTCGACCTCTGTCTCCATCAATAAAAATGAAAGGATTGAAAGGAGCTAAACCTAACTCTACTATAGGGATGGGATTGGTAAACGTAACAATAATTTCAGTTTCATCAGTTTGACTGTTATTACATGCCCATTGTGTTCCTATATCATGTGAGTCGTCAAAAGCAATGATCACAGCGTTATTTTGCCCGGTCTCTAACCCATTATTTTCAAGTTGAACAATATTTCTAGTAAGGCGATGCCCGCTAACATTGTCTATCTTATCGGTTGTAATAGGCAATTCAAATCCAAATCCACTATGTAATACGCCTCCAATAGATCGAATCTTAAATCTGGCAATAAGCTCAACTACTTCGTTTTGTGAGTTTTCGATTGCTATAAATCGATAATTTACTACTAAATCATTGAAATCATAATCTCCTTTATTAGGCCAAAGATCTTCGAAGGCGAGTGATCCCCAACCAAATTTACTGGGTGTATAGGTATCTCCTGCTTTTTCAGCATCGTTGGGATATTCATCGTCACAATCAGGAATACCATCGTTATCGGTATCAGTTACACAGTCCCTTTCATCTTCGCTGCAAGGTAATGAACCTAAATCGTTGATTTTATGATCATAAGTATGCATTACTTGCCAAGCGCCGTCAAATTTATCCATCTCTATTAATTGGGAATTAGCGTCATTCGTAGCAAGAAATAAGCGATCGTTTCGATCAATAGCCATAGAAGTGGGTTGGAAAGGTAAGTTCTCTGCACTGATTCTGGTAGCATTTGCAATGTTTCCTGTAATATCAATTCTATATAAACCTGAAAATGCACACATATAAATAGTGCCATCTAAAGAAATGGCAACATCTCCACCACTTACAGGAGACTGTAAACCAATAATATCAAACTCATTGATTACACTGTTATCGGCAGGGTTGATGACATACATTTTTTCATTTCTTGCGATATATAATAATCCGTTTGAATTGTTGAATTCCATGCGGGGGTATGAACCACCAAATGGATTTCCTTCTGCTACAACATGAAAGGTTTCATTGGCTATGTCGTAATAGCGTAGGGTAGTACCTGTGTTGTAATACACCTTTTTGAGTGATCTATCTACGGCACAGGCAATTGAACCGCCGCCAAGTAAATTTGATAGAACGGTTTCTTCAAAGTTTCCGCTTTCTGAATTGATACTATAAAAACCGCCATCACCATTTACTGCATATAATTGTTCCACACAAGAAGCAGCTGTTCTTTGGTTACTCCACGCTTTATGAGATGATGAAACATTTTCAGCTTCATTAAAAGTATGTATTAACTGGTCATTTTGGATAGCTACAGTAGCAGTTGTAACCTTTCCATTTCTACTTCTTTCTATTCTTACCTCTTGCTGATATAAGGGCAAAGCAAGCGTAGTTTTAAACAACCCATTTTCAATTGAAAAACCGGAGACTAGTAGTTCTTTCTGTTGTGTTTCGTCTAATCTGTACAGATTATATTTAGCATAACCATCAGGATTAGCTTCCTTAATTTGAACAGTTACGGCATGACTGGTACGATAATTAAAGCCTTCAGGAATGAGCAGCTCTTCCATATCAAAGCTTTGATTTTTTGTATCTAGATCGTTCTCCAACATGTCTTGGCAAGACATTGTGCCTATGCATAAGAGCAATAAATAAGTTTGTATGCTAGTAGGTAAATATTTCATCATCGTTTTAAATTTTCTAAATAATACTGGAATTCAACATGCTAAATTTTATCAACTAGAGTGCCTTACTCTTTATTTATCTTAATAAAGGGATAGATTACGATGAAGCCTAAGAATACAGAATGATAGCTATTTTATTGATTATGAGCTATTTATATGTCATTACTGTGAAAAGTTATTTATAAGTAGTTGATAATTTTTTGAATAGCAGATGAGTGGGCATTAAATCTAATTTTTAGAGTGATTCTAATTCTCATAGCTAAAAAGCATTTTTATTAGGTATTTCTGTATGCTGCTTTACTAAAAAAATTTTCTGAAAAAATTTATAAAAAACTGATAACAAATGTCTCCTTTCTATAACCTACTAACAAAGGTTACAGGAAAACCGGATGGGTGCTTCCTGATATACATCTGAAATGGTCCTACTCAGATGACCTTACGCAACATATGGTAGCCTGCTGCTAATGAGAGGTTAGCAGCCCTCTCTCTACCAAGCATTTAACACTTTTTTCTAACGCCTTTGGCAGGTATTGTACTGTACCTGAACGCCTGCCTTTTTTCAAATTTTAAAAAATAGAAAAATACCATGAAGAAATTAATCATTTACATAGCTTTTATACTATTAGGAGCTTTTGCTTGTACCTCAGAAGAAGAAATTAACCCTATTTTAGAGACAGAACTGACAGTGCAAATGGATAGTACGGTTACCGCTTGTTGTGGAGATGACCCCCCTCCTTGTCCTTCTTGTAAATAGTCTTAAAGCCTGCAATTTTTGCAGGCTTTTTTATTTTAGAAGAGATTTTGGAAGTTATAGTAAAAGCGCACAGGAAAGGAAGAAGTAATGAGAAATTTACTTATATTTAGATATTGTTTACTATAGCTTTTAAATCCAATCTCTTATGAAAAATTTTTTAATGTTAGCCCTTCTTTTTTTGAATATATTGGCTTTTTCTGCCTGTGAAGAAGACCAAGAGGTTAATCCTATTTTGGAAGCAGAACTGACTGTGCAAATGGATACTTCTGCTATTGCTTGTTGCGGGGATGATCCTCCACCATGTCCACATTGTAAGTAACTCTTAAGCCTGCTTCATTTCGCAGGTTTTTTTATTTTGTGAAATTTCACCAACTTCTTTTGATGTTAAGATAGCAGATATTTAGAGGTATTGACTATAATGCCAATGAATAGAATTATTATCTATTGTACTTATTTCATTAACTTTGAGAGAGGGTTGAGGTGTATGTTCCACTCTTTTAAGGTTTTCAAATAGGAGAGTTATTATGATAAGATTTACATTTCTAATTGTTGGTAATTGGATAGAAAAAGTGATCAACTTGCTTCAATAACAGTAGTTATGCAATGGTTTTGATAGTAAGTGTTTATCAACTATCGGACAAAATTGTATTTTACTAGCATAAGAGTTCCACTTTTAACAATATTTGACTTTTCACTAATATTTTTATTACTAAAAAAAAGCGGAACATTTCTGTTTTTTTTACAGCAGTTTGGTCAAGCATTTTAAAAGACCGCTAGATTACGTATATTTAGTAAGCTTAATTGAAATGTTTGCAAAATGTATCTTCTTAAAATAGCTGTTAGTGTACTCCTTATCTGTTCAAATACAATAGCAGAAGCACAAGACTCTCACCCTACAATTTCAGTATTACTAGATTCTGCAAATATCTTTTTGTATATCCATCCACAAAAAGGATTGCCTCTTGTAGAAAAGGTACTTGCTTCATCAAATAAAAACGAACTGCTTTATGTTCATGCAATGCTCTTAAAAGGCACCTTATTGCGGGAAGAACGGCAATTGAAAGAATCCGAAATGATATTACAAGAAGCAATGGTTCTTGCAAAAAAAT
>JBCDJE010000094.1:0-10231 GCA_038748185.1 Bacteroidota bacterium | reverse complement strand
GGTTGGCGGAGTTGCCGATGAAGGCCGATGTGTTGACGGTCAGCGTGCCGTTGTTGTTGGAAAAATTTAACCCTTATCCTTACTATCTTTTTAGTTACAATAACTAATTATCTACTCGCACAAATTACTACACAGAATGATGTTACTTATCTCACCTCGGAGTGGAAAGGGGAACGACTACCTGATGGTAGACCTAAAGTGCCTGATGATATTATTGAAAGAATGAAAAAAATATCTATAGAAGAAGCATGGGGTGTGTTAAGGGGTGAGGAATACCATAATCAATTTGAAGGGGAATGGAAGATGATCCACGATGATAAAGTAATCTGTGGCAGAGCATTAACAGCCACTTATCTACCTAAAAGACCTGATTTAGAAGGTATTTTAAAAAAGAAAGGAGAAGGTGATGGCAGGATAGGAGCTATGAACTCTTGGCCTATTGATATGCTGCAAAAAGGAGATGTTTATGTGGCAGATGCATTTGGAAAAATTGTTAATGGTACTTTGATCGGCGATAACTTAGGTAATTCTATTTATGCAAAATCTGGCAATGGTGTGGTATTTTTTGGTTCTCTTCGAGATTTAGAAGGATTAGAAAAGATTGATGGATTCAATGCATTTGTAAAAGGATGGGATCCTTCGTTTATCCAAGAAATGACTTTAGGTGGACTAAATGCTCCCACACGTATAGGAAGAGCTTTGGTATTGCCCGGCGATATTGTTTTGGCTAAAAGAGAAGGTGTTATTTTTATTCCGGCACATTTAGCCGAAAAAGTAGTAATCAATGCAGAGTTTATCGCATTGAGAGATGCTTTTGGTATTCAAAAATTGAAAGAAGGCAAATATACTCCAGGTCAAATCGATACCCGTTGGACTGATGAAATCAAAAAAGACTTTTTATCGTGGCTCGATGAAAATCCTGAACTGCTGCCAATGACAAGAGACGAACTGGATAAATTTATGGAGAAGAGAAACTGGTAGTGTAATGTTAATTACTTTGACTATCAGTATATTAAATATTACTAATTCAATATAAAATTCATTAATAAAATATGAAAATCAGAAAAGAAATACTCAACAAATTAGTAAAGGATTCAGAACCTATTAGTGTAAAAAAACAACGAGAAGAAAAGGAAAGTAATGGAAGAAGGGGTTTCATACAAAAGTCTCTTTTAGGGGGACTGAGTCTTGGTGCTTTTACTTTTGCAAATGTAGAAGATACATTGGCTTATTCCACCCAAAATGTGAAAAGAGATTCTAATCCTTCTGAGCTCAAAATCACTGATTTAAGAATAGCAGAAATAACAGGTGCACCTATGCGTGTGCCTATCATAAGGATTGACACTAACCAAGGTATTTCAGGTTATGGAGAAGTGAGAGATGGTGGAAGTGCCCGGTATGCGTTGTTTTTAAAAAGTAGATTATTAGGTGAGAATCCTTGCAATGTAGAACGGGTTTTTAAGAAAATAAAGCAGTTTGGCCACCATGGTAGGCAAGGTGGTGGAGTATCAGGAGTAGAAATGGCACTTTGGGATTTAACTGGTAAAGCCTATGGTGTTCCGGTATATCAGTTATTAGGTGGAAAATTTAGGGATTACGTGAGATTGTATACCGATACAGCTAAATCTCAAGATAAAGCAGAATATGCTCGCAGAATGAAAGGGCGATTGGATAAGGGCTTCACTTTTTTAAAAATGGATTTTGGTGTGGAGATGATAAAAGATATTAAGGGAGCTGTTATCAATTCAAATATTATGGATGTAGGAAAGCAATGGGATAGTATGCCCGGTTCTTACGGTATGACAGAACACCCTTTCACTAATATCCAGATTACTGATAAAGGCTTAGAAGAATTGGTAGATTACGTTCGAGTAATTAGAGATACTGTGGGTTATGAAATTCCACTTTCGGCTGACCACTTTGGTCACATTCCTGTGAATACATGTATCAGATTAGCTCATGCGCTAGAAAAATACCAATTAGCTTGGTTGGAGGACTTAATTCCTTGGCACTATACTGACCAGTGGAAGGAAATAACACGATCGATTAATACACCTACTTTAACTGGAGAGGATATTTATCTTAAAGAAGAATTCATAAAACTCATTGACAATAGAGCAGTAGATATGGTTCATCCTGACTTGGCTTCTGCCGGGGGTATTCTTGAGACGAAAAAAATAGGCGATTATGCAGAAGAACGGGGGATACCTATGGCGTTACACTTTGCTGGTACACCCATTTCATTTTTAGCCAACGTGCACAGTGCTGCTGCCACACAAAATTTTGTAGCATTAGAACATCATTCTGTAGAAGTAGATTGGTGGGAAGATTTGGTTGAAGGAATTGAAAAGCCTATTGCGAAGGAAGGATTTGTAAAAGTTCCTGATAAACCCGGTCTTGGGATAGAGATAAATGAAGAAGTGATAAAAGAGCATTTATTAAAAGGGGAAAAACTTTTTGCACCTTCACCGGAATGGGATAAAGATAGATCTTGGGATAGGTTATGGAGTTAATTTTTAAAAGTATGTAATTAACTTTAATATGAATTAAGCTAGCGAATAAACAATAAGGCTGTTTTTCTATTAATTATTTTTACCATTAAGAAACCTGAGGAATGAATACTCCTCAGGCTTTTCTTTTTTACAAATGCATCGTAATTAGTTTACGGGGTCTACTTGATTTTATGCTTCAGTTCCTGTGCCATAATAGTCATATTTTTCAAGAGTAACACCTGGTTTTGAAGTAAATGTTTTTCAACCAGTAATTGCCGGTAATTCACGTGCTTCAGGTATGTTCATTGCTTGTACATAGTTTTTTACACCATCTAAAATATTTACATCAGTAATTGCGCCAAAAGCGTCAGTAATTAATGTAACGATAGCACCAGATCCTTCCGCACCATTGGTAGCAACAGTAGCTTCTGATTCTGGAGCATATCCTCTTCCATCGTAAACAATATTTACATTAATAACTATACCATTAGTACCTTCTACTTCAAACTCCACTTCTTCAAACTCAGGCATAGTAAAATCACAAAATACGCATTGTTATATTAGTTTTAGCTACGACTATTTTCAAATCAATAGAAAGTCTGAATATCATAAAATGGATTTAATATAGGATTTGTGAAAAAATGTCATCGACATTTTATAGCTATCAATTATTGTATGGAAGCGCAATTCGTTGAATTAGCTAGAAAAATTCAAAAAATGTGAATCACCTTGCATTAACTCATCATTCCAATACATTTTTATCTCCGGATACTTCATTTCTGACACTTAATATATAATGTGCAATTCTTACCTTAAGCCCTGATTTATGGTCTGAAATATTATTCAATTTCTGTTCAGGCTTTTTTGTGATAAATGGATATAATAAAGACTAAAAGGTCGATAATTTTGATGAGAACCAATAATTTATAATTCTCATAATTCTTATAGATAGAAAAGATGAATTTTTAAAGCAACTTCGCATTTTTGTTGATATTTTTAGAAATAATATATTATTCTTGAATAACAATTTCTGTTATTTTGGATATATCAAGTAGCATAACCAATAATACATACATTAACTAATGGCTACAATTAAATTTTAAATTAAGTTACAAAGTTTTGGATAGAAGAAATTTTGTTCAGCTTGCTGGAATGGGCATGGGGGCAATAGTAGCACCACTACCGGCATTTAGCCGAGCTATTCATCCCACTGAAATGCAGCAAAAAATGGATGCTGCTGCTAATAAAATACTTGCTGATGTAGGTTTAAATACTGCTACTTCACAAGGAGCATCTTATGCCGATGTTAGAATAGGCAGGTACCTCAATCAATATTTATTTACCAGAGAAGATAAAGTACAAAATATTGTAAATACGGAATCTTATGGTATTGGTATTCGTGTAATTGCTAATGGTACTTGGGGCTTTGCCTCAACTAACGATGTATCATCCGATGGAATAAAGAAAGCTGCGGAACAAGCAGTGTTAATTGCCAAAGCTAATGCCAAAATTCAGGAAGAACCCGTGAAATTAGTTCCTGTAGAAGCTTATGGTGAACAAGTATGGCAAACTCCAATTAAGCAAAATGCTTTTGAAGTTCCTGTGAAAGATAAAGTTGCCTTGTTATTAGAAGCCAATGCAAAAGCACTAGAGAATGGAGCGAATTATATAAATACTAATCTTTTTCTAGTAAATGAGCAGAAATATTTCGCTTCAACCGAAGGGAGTTATATAGATCAAGATGTACATCGTATTTGGCCAACTTTTACAGTTACAGCCATAGGTAATGATGGTTTTAAAACCAGAAATGCTTTAAGTGCTCCTTTAGGTAGAGGATATGAATATTTAGACTTTAAAGCTACTGATAAAGTAATGGGTCCGGAAGACGTAACGCTTTACAAATATTCCTATGATTTAGTAGCTGATGCCATTGCAGCAGCCAAACAGGCAAAAGCGAAGCTCACAGCAAAATCTGTTGATCCTGGTAAATATAGTTTAGTATTAGAACCTAATCACTTAGGTTTAACTATACACGAGTCAGTAGGACACCCACTTGAACTGGATAGGGTTTTAGGTTACGAAGCTAATTATGCAGGTACCAGTTTCGCCACGCTCGACAAGTGGAAAAGCAAAACTTTTCAATACGGTAGCGATATTGTAAATTTATTTGCCGATAAAACACAGCCTCATTCTTTAGGTGCTACTGGCTACGATGATGAAGGTGTAAAAACCAAGCAATGGGATTTAGTGAAAGACGGCATTTTGGTAAATTACCAAGCCATTAGAGATCAAGCACACATCATTGGAGAAGAAGCTTCACATGCTTGTTGCTATGCCGATAGTTGGAATTCTGTTCAGTTTCAACGTATGCCAAACGTTTCGCTTGCTCCAGGAAAAGGGGCTTATAATGTTGCCCAAATGATCAAAGATGTAGAAAAAGGAATTTTCATTGCAGGTAGGGGATCGTATTCAATAGACCAACAACGCTATAACTTTCAATTTGGCGGGCAACTGTTTTATGAAATAAAAAATGGTGAAATAAAAGGCATGTTAAACGATGTGGCTTATCAATCTAATACACAAGAATTTTGGAATTCATGTGTAAAGATTTGCGATGAAAGTGACTATCGATTCTTTGGGTCATTTTTCGATGGTAAAGGACAGCCCGGGCAGATTAGTGCTGTTTCCCATGGTAGTGCAACTACCCGATTCGATGGCATCAATGTGATAAATACCGGGAGAAAGATTTAGTTGCTGTCGATTATTTAAAAAGCATATCATTATTACTGATACCATATATTAAATTTTTATAAACTATCTAATTGAAGCTAAGTATTTTTTAGATAAATATTTTAAATGCCTATGAATAGAAGAGATTTTAGCCGACTAGCTGGGCTGGGAACCGGTGCTTTGTTTCTACCCTTCCAAGTGAAAGGGAATTCTTTTAACAAACCTGTACCAATCGATAGTTATTCTCTTGGAATAGATTTACAACTAAAAAAAGAATTGGCTGATGTAGCGTTAAACACCGCTAAAAGTGCTGGGGCAACCTATACAGATGTACGTATTGGCAGGTATTTAAACCAATTTTTAGTAACCCGTGAAGACAAAGTTCAGAATATTGTTAATACTGAATCTTTCGGGATAGGCATAAGGGTAATAGCTGAAGGGACATGGGGTTTTGCTGCAAGTAATGATGTAAGTAAAGAAGGTATTGCTAAAGCTGCAAAACAAGCTATAGACATTGCCAAAGCAAATGCAAAATATCAAGAGGAACCGGTAAAGTTAGTACCTGTCAAATCTTTAGGCGAGGTAGCTTGGAAAACGCCAATCACTAAAAATGCTTTTGAAATCCCAGTAAAAGATAAAGTGGATATGCTTCTTAGTGCCAATGCAAAAGCAATGGAAGCAGGTGCTAATTACATTAATTCATTTTTATTTTTAGTAAATGAACAAAAGTATTTTGCCTCTTCTGATGGTAGCTATATCGACCAAGATGTACATCGAATTTGGCCTAATTTTAACATCACCTGTATAGACGATAAAAGCGGAAAGTTTATCAATAGGCAAGCACTGAGTTCGCCTATGGGTATGGGCTTTGAATACTTGGACGGTAAAGTGGAAGATAAATACGAGTCTCCGGCTGGCATGATGCTTTATAGAAATTCGTACGATTTAGTAGAAGATGCTGTAAATGCATCAAAGCAAGCGAGAGGTAGTTTAACAGCAAAAAGTGTTGATCCGGGGAAATATACCTTAGTGCTTGATCCCAGTCACCTTTGGCTTACTATTCATGAGTCAGTAGGGCATCCGCTTGAACTCGATAGAGTTTTAGGCTATGAAGCCAATTATGCGGGAACCAGTTTTGCTACTTTAGATAAATGGGAGAGCGAATCCTTCGAATACGGCAGTAAAATGGTGAATTTTTTTGCTGATAAAGTACAGAAAAATTCTTTAGGTGCTGTTGGTTACGATGATGAAGGAGTACCTTGCAAACAGTGGGATTTGGTAAAAGACGGTATTTTAGTGAATTACCAAGCTATTAGAGATCAAGCTCATATAATCGGTGAAAGTGAATCACACGCCTGTTGTTATGCCGATAGCTGGAATTCCGTACAGTTTCAACGTATGCCAAATGTTTCTTTAGCACCGGGTAGAGAAAAGCTCTCTGCTGTTGATATGATTAAAGATGTGGAAAAAGGTATTTACATTGTTGGAGATGGCTCTTTTTCTATCGATCAGCAACGCTACAACTTTCAGTTTGGTGGGCAAGCTTTCTTCGAAATTGAAAATGGTGAGATTAAAGGAGCCTTGCGTGATGTAGCTTATCAATCTAATACGCAAGAGTTTTGGAATGCTTGTACAGCAATTTGTGATGAATCTGATTACAGGCTAGGAGGCTCTTTTTTCGATGGTAAGGGACAACCAGGGCAAATTAGTTCTGTCTCGCATGGCTCTTCCACTACGCGTTTCGACGGTATAAATGTGATTAATACAGAAAGAAAAATTTAAGCGAAATTAATAAAAATAAAAAAATATTCAATGGCTATAATTTCAAAAGAAGAAGCTAAAAGTATCCTCGAAAAGGTGATTGGTTTTTCAACTGCCGATGAATGTGAAGCCAATCTCAACGGTAATGAAGGAGGAAATATCCGATATGCCAGAAACACAGTGACTACCAGTGGTATGCAAGCAAATACACAATTAGTAGTTCAGGCGGCATTTGGAAAAAAAGTAGGAACTGCTACAGTAAACGAATTTGATGAAGTATCCCTTAAAAAAGTAGTACAAAGAGCTGAAGAATTAGCAAAACTTGCTCCTGAGAATCCTGAGTATATAGGCTTATTAGGGCCTCAGGTATATGAAGCATCTCAGGCTTATGTAGAAAGCACAGCAGCCATTTCACCTGATTACAGGGCAGAAGTAGCCGCAGCAAGTATTAAACCTGCTAAAGAAAAAAATGTGACCGCTGCTGGCTTTTTTAACGATTCACATGGATTTTCGGCAATGATGAATTCCAAAGGGCTTTTTGCCTATAGAAAATCTGCTAATATGGAGTTTACGGTAACCATGCGAAGTAACGATGGCACAGGCTCAGGATGGGTAACAAGAGACTATAACGATGTAGAAAAATTCGATGCTACTAAAGCTTCTGCTATTTCAATTGAGAAGTCTTTGCAATCCAGAAATCCGAAAGCAATTGAGCCGGGTAAATATACAGTAATATTAGAACCGGCAGCATCTTCAGGACTTATCAGTAATATGATTTTTAACATGGCAGCAAGATCTGCCGATGAAGGAAGAAGTTTCCTAAGTAAGAAAGGAGAAAAAGGTGCAAATAGACTAGGAGAAAAACTTTTTGATGAAATAGTGAATATTTATGTTGACCCAATGCATCCAGATGTACCGTCTACTACTTGGGCAGGAGATGGACAGCCGATAAAGAAGATGGATATTGTAAAAAATGGTGTTGTAAAAAATCTTTTCTATTCAAGATTTTGGGCAAAAAAGCAAGGTGTTGATCCTGTTCCATTTCCCGGTGCTTTTATTATGAAGGGTGGCGATGCTTCCACAGAAGAAATGATTAAGGATACTAAAAAGGGGATTTTAGTTACAAGGACTTGGTACATTAGAACGGTTGATCCTCAAACTTTGCTCTATACCGGTCTTACCAGAGATGGCACTTTTTATATTGAAAATGGAGAAATTAAATATCCACTAAAAAATTTCCGCTTCAATGAAAGTCCGGTTATTATGTTGAACAATCTCGAAACACTAGGCAAACAATACAGGGTTGATGGTAATTTAATTCCGGTGATGAAAATCAGAGACTTTACTTTCAGTAGTTTATCTGACGCGATTTAAATGGAAGAACTAGCTAGTTTATAAACATTCTACCTTGGTGAGAAGTGGGATGTTTGCGCGTTGCATTGTAAAGAAAAAAGGCTATGGAAGGTAATATCAATCTGCAAAACGAAAATTACAAAAAATTTGCTAACAACCTTTCTCTTAATGAGAAACAACCGTGGGTCGGGAATAAATTCTTCTTTACCAGGTTGCAATACAACTCAGGTGACTGGAATACAGACCAAAGAATGCCTTCTAATCTGCTCAATTCTTTAATTGAATATACCGTTATTCCTGTCGATACAAAAGAAAATATTATACCATTAGGTAGCGAGGCTTTATTTAAAGCACCCTTTTGCTATTTAAGCGGGCATAAGCTTGTAGAATTTGATAAACAAGAAAAGACCAATTTTGAGCGATATGTGCAAAATGGTGGGTTTGTGTTTGTCGATGATTGCAACCATGATATCGATGGACTTTTTGCCAAATCGTTTGAGAAAGAGATGAAAGAAATATTTGGAGAAAAAGCATTACAGAAAATCTCTAATAACCACCAGCTTTATAAGAGTTTTTTTGAATTTGAAGACGGACCTCCTACCACATCGGTTGAGCTTAATGGTTGGGGAGATGATTTAGTACACGACTATTTAAAAGCAATAGAAATAGATGGCAAAATTACTGTTTTGTATAGCAATAAAGATTACGGCTGCGAATGGGATTACGACCATAGAAATAAACGTTGGCTGGCAAGAGACAACACCCGTTTTGGCGTAAATATCATTTTATATGCTTTAACAGCTTAAGGTTTATACATTGAGGCATTTGAATTAAATCACATGACTGAAAAAGAAGTATACGAGCTTATAGATAAAATTCATACATTAAAAGCCGAAATACAAAAAGTAATTATTGGGCAAGAAAGCGTAATAGACCAATTATTGATTAGCTTTATGGCAGGTGGTCATGCTTTACTTGAAGGTGTACCTGGTTTAGCAAAAACTTTGATGATTCGTACTTTAGCAGAAGCAGTCCATTTACAGTTTAAGCGCATACAGTTTACACCTGATCTTATGCCTGCTGATATTACAGGTACAGAAGTAATAGAAGAAGATACTGCCTCAGGAAAACGCTTTTTTAAATTTAACAAAGGTCCTGTCTTTGCTAATATCATTTTAGCAGACGAAATCAACAGAACCCCTCCAAAAACACAAGCTGCTCTATTAGAAGCTATGCAAGAGTATGAGGTTACTTATGGAGGCGAAACTTATCCTTTAGCGAAACCTTTTTTCATCCTTGCCACTCAGAATCCGGTTGAGCAATCAGGTACTTTTCCTTTACCTGAAGCACAACTTGATCGTTTTTTACTCTATATTCAGCTGGGTTATCCCGCTGAACATGAAGAATATGCTATTTTAGCAAATACTACAAGCAACAAAAAAAATCAAATTGAAAGTGTGATTAGTGTAGAAGAAATCTTAGCCATACAAAATTTAGTACGTGAAGTACCTGTCAGTGAAACACTAATTTCCTATGTAAACAATATAGTTCGCGCAAGCCGTCCTGAGACTTCGTCAGTTGAAACAGTTAAACAATGGGTGCAATGGGGAGCAGGCCCTAGGGCGGGACAAGCTATGTTGCTTACCGCCAAAGCATCAGCTTTGCTAGCAGGTAGATTTGCGGTTACTCCAAAAGACATTGAAAAATTAGCTTTTCCAGTAATGCGACACCGAATGTTGTTGAACTTTAAAGCTGAAGCAGCTAACAAACAAACAGATGAGATTACAAAAAATATTTTAGAGGCAGTAAAAGTTTAATGTTTTAATTTTTTGGCTTTTAAACCTAAGGAAAGATGGTTGATTTATTTAAAACGCAATTAGGAAGGCTACGCATTT
>JBCDJE010000093.1:0-10294 GCA_038748185.1 Bacteroidota bacterium | reverse complement strand
GCAAGGAAGTGGTATACAGTTCAAACAAGGTATCGAAAGATACAACGTAACACCATGGGTCATCCCTGTTGGGTTTAAACTTGATTTAACTTTTTAAATAAAACTGTAAAAGTTTAGAACAATGAAGATATTAAATGAAAAATCTATAATAATTTTATTTACTAGCCTCTTTTCAGTTTTTGCTTGCCAAGACTTATCAGAGATAGCTGTAAACCCCAATGGGGTGGAGCCGGAAACAGCCAACCCCAATCTTATTTTGTCGACAGTGCTTACTGAGACAGGTAAGGCTGTAGTAGATCTAGGATTTGGAAATATTGCAGGTGTTGTGCAACATACCCAAAAAGATGCTTGGTTTTCAGGCCATAATGATTACGATTGGTCAAACCAGAGCTGGGCGGATTATTATGCTATTTTAGTAGATAACCAGAAAGTCCATGAAAGATCAGTTGAGTTAGGTTGGGAGTTTCAACAAGGGGTTACCTTGGTAATGCGGGCTTACTTATTTGGTTTAATTACCGATTTATGGGGAGATGCTCCCTATTCCAAAGCAATTCAAGGTGATTTAGGGGGAAATGAATTTTTATTGCCAAGTTACGACAGCCAAAATGCTATCTATCTGGGAATTTTAGCAGATTTAGAAGCAGCAAATACTTTACTCTCAAAAGATAAAGATGCTTACGATCAAATCTATGATGAAGGCGATGTGATTTACAATGGTGAGCCTTCTCAATGGCAAAAATTGGCTAATTCCTTGAGATTAAGGTATTACATGAGGCTTTCAGAAAAAGACCCCGGCATGGCTAAAAGCGGCATTGAAAGTATCGTTGCTGACCCAACACAATATCCGATTATTACAAATAGTGGTGATGATGCTTTAATGGCATACCTCAGTGATAAAAGAGATAACTCCTGGCCGGGAAATTATGACTTAGCTGATCCTAGTGGAAGTTCTTATAGAAGGATAAAAATGTGTGCTACTTTTGTAGATGCGTTACAAGCATTGAATGACCCAAGATTAAGCATTTGGGCAAGTAAAGTAGAAATCCCCTTAGCTGTTGATCCTAATTTACCTGCAGGAACAGATGAAATTATTGATGGTGTAAGATACTTATCTCCAGATGTAGTAGGAGATGAGCCTATTGATACTGACACTGATTATGTAGGAATACCTCCTTCCATCTCTGACTTACCTTCGTCGTATAATTTAAATCCGACTCCCGGGCAGTTATCATTTAATCCTCATGTTTCTTATTTAAATGAAATGTATACCGAACCTACTGGTGATTTACTCACCTCAAAGTTAATGACTGCTGCTGAAGTGAATTTTATATTGGCAGAAGCAGCTGTAAACGGTTGGGCTGTGGGTGCTGATGCCAAAACCTACTATGAAAATGCTATCAATGCTTCATTTGAAGCTTGGGGATTAGCTGATGAGTACAGTAACTACATCATAGGAGAGGCTACTTTTGATGGCACTAAACAACAAATTATAGAACAGAAATGGATTGCTAGTTGGACAGCAGCCACAGAGTCTTGGTTTGATTATAGGAGAACAGGTTTTCCAGCGCTTGAAGCAGGACCTGCTGCAAAAAGACAAGTATTACCAGTAAGATTCTATTACATGCAAGATGAATTAAATATCAATGAAACTAATGCAATGGAAGCAGTAAATAAACTTGAAGAAACAGCTTTCACACAAGCAGATGGGAAAAACAGTGCTTGGGCAAAACCTTGGCTATTGCAAGGTACCAACAAGCCTTGGTAGAAGCGATATATTTTTGTGTAGGACTAATGGAGTCCTGCACAAATTTTTTATTTATTTTAAACCGACTAAGAAAATGTTTTTGGAAAGTTTTTAACTTGAGAAAAATGAAACTTTTAAAATCAAATTAGTAATGTTGAAAAAAATCTACTTCTATCTCGTTTGTATCCTTTTACTATCTTTTGGCTGCAATCTTACTACACACCGACATGACGATCATGGGCACACCCATAATTCAGGGCCTTATTATGATGGAACCTCAGATAAATTACTTTTCCCTTCAAAATCTCCTGATAGAGTCATTCTTAACTTAACCGCCACACCACTAAGTACTGTAGCTGTAAACTGGCGAACAGATACTACTGTCACAAGTGGCTTTATAGAAGTTGCCTTGGCTGATCCAGGACCAAAATTTAGGGAAAACCCGAGAAGAATAAATGTAACCACTTCCTTTCTTCAATCTAAACACAAAAAGGAACCTGAGATTTGTGCCAATTACCATGCTGGCATTATTGATAGCTTAAAACCTGGCGAAAAATATGTATATAGAGTAGGAAAAGATGATGCTTGGAGTGAGTGGTATCAATATCAAATGCCAGATCCAACTAACAGGCCTTTATCTTTTATTTACTTTGGCGATGCACAAAATGATGTAAAATCTATGTGGTCCAGGGTTATTCGCGAGGCTTACAAAACGTTACCGGAAGTAGACTTTATGTTACATGCGGGAGATTTAATCAACAGACACGACCGAGATTTGGAATGGGGAGAATGGTTTCATGCAGGGGGCTTTTTACATGCTATGGTTCCCAGTGTAATGACACCTGGTAACCATGAATACCGAAATGTAGTACTTTCACCGCAATGGAAACCTCAATTTAATCTACCTGACAATGGACCTAAAGGGCTGGAAGAAACTTGTTATTTTGTAGATTATCCTGAAGTGAGAATTGTTTCTTTGGATGCCGAACAAATAGATGAATCTGAAAATTTCAGAAATGCACAAAAGGAATGGTTAGACTCTTTGCTAACTACCAACCCTAAAAAATGGACCGTACTCACTTTTCATTATCCTATTTTTTCCACTAAACCAAATAGGGACAATGAAAAACTGAGAGAACACTTTAAGCCACTTTTTGATCAACATAAAGTAGATTTAGTGTTACAAGGACACGATCACGCATATGGCAGAGGCATGGTAAACAATGTAGCAACAGGTTTTAATGTAAAAGAAAAAACCTCAGGAACGATGTATGTGGTTTCAGTAAGTGGTCCAAAAATGTATAATGTTTCAGATGACAAATGGATGGAGAGAAGGGCTGGTGATACACAGCTCTTTCAAATTATTTCTATTCAAGGAGATAAACTTACTTATGAAGCATATGCTGCTGACGGTTCATTGTACGATGCTTTTGATCTCATGAAATCAGTAGGAAATCCCAATGAGTTAATTAACAAGATTCCCGATGTAAAAGAACGTTTACCCTAGTATATATCCATCATTAAACTACTATTGAAAATGAATACAAGAATTTTTTATCTGTTTTTCGCAATCTTCCTGAGTATCCGACTTCAAGCACAGGTGCTGGATGTACCATTTAAGCAAGCTACTTCGGTAAAATACCAACTTGCTGAAGACCTTGAGGCAGCTGAGCTAAAAAAAGTAGTAGTAGACTATAATGACATTGTTTATGTATTGACAGATAAAGGGCTTTATCGAGACTATTTTGGAAAGCGAGTATCAAAGGATATGACGTATCATTCCTTAGCAGATAAAACACCTGTAGATATTACTGTACAAGAAGAAAAGGGCATTTTATTTTATCTGTACAAAAATCAGTTCCTCACAAATGGTTTTGCCGGAACAATTTATGCCGATTTGCCGGAGAGTACTTACACTAAAATAGCGGTAAATAAAGATTTAACTATTTTGCTTATTGGAGATGAAAAAGCTAGTATCTATCATAAAAATGAGAAGATAGAAGATATAGCTTTACCCAAGGGTGAATTTGTTGATCTATATACTTATGATTCAAAATTCTATTATTTAACCGATACTGAAATTTTTAGGTTAACAGGTAAGCAATGGGAAAGTATACATAAAAATCAGGGACTTTCATCGATCACATTTAAATTAGATAATATTTATGTTGGTACCAATAACGGCTATTATGTATTGCGCGTTTTTGATGGGAAACAACTAACTGAAAAAGAAAATAAATTACCTATTCCTACTATCGAAAAAATAATATTTTCAGGAATGGATTTGTGGTTCGCATCTGCTGATGGTGCTTATAAGAAAGAAGAAGACCGTTATCGTTACTTTGCTTCCAAGAGATGGCTAGACAATAATCGAGTAATAGATATGGCTGTCGATAGCAAAGGGGATATCTATTTATTAACCACAACAGGTTTAAACAAAGTAGAATACATTACTCAGACTTTAGAAGATAAAGCTACTTTTTATCAGGATAATATTCGCAAATATTTTATGCGTTATGGTTTTGTTTGTGCTCCACGTATTCCCAAACCATTTGATGAATCTTCGGCAAAAGTGGTTGATCATGACAATGATGGTTTATGGACGTCTTTTTATTTGGGGAGTCAGGCTTTCAGATATGCTACCACAGGAGAACCCATTGCTAAAAGATATGTGTGGGAATCTTTTGAGGCTTATGAAAGACTACTTACTGTAAATCCGTTGAAAGGTTTCCCTTCCAGAACATTTGAGCGGGCAGGATATAAAATAGCTGATCCTGATCGATGGAGACCTTCAGAGGAAAAAGATTGGGAATGGAAAGGTACAACAAGTACTGACGAATACATTGCCTATTTATTTGTAGCAGCAGTAATGGATCAATTAATGGTTGAAACCCCGGAAGAAAAACAAAGGGTAGCCAATTTTATTGATGCTATTATGGAACATATTATTGAAAATGATTACTACTTCGTAGATCACGATGGTCAACCTACTTTATGGGGGCGTTGGAATCCAGATTATGTACATCAATTCCCTAAACATGTTTATGATAGGAAGTTAAATAGTACCCATTTAATTACGGGGCTACAATTAGCCTATGCTTTAACTGGAAAAGAAAAATATAAAACGGAGGCTTTCAGAATGATGGAAGAACATGGTTACCTTAAAAACATGCTTACTCCTATGAAATCAATGCGACCAGATACGGTAAATTACGATGGTATTATCATGGGAGATTCATGGAATCATTCCGATGATGAAATGGCTTTTCTTACCTATTGGCCTTTGTATCATTATGCTTTTAATGATACATTGAAACAACAATATGCAAGTATCATTGAAGACCATTGGAAAATTGAACTGCCGGAAAGAAATGCAGCTTGGCATACTTTAACCTATGGCACAAGTGGACAAATTAATGTAAAAGATATTATGTGGCACTTGAGGGAGTTCAAATTAGATTTAATGAGTTACCAGGTAAGAAATTCCCATAGAAAAGATGTATCGTTCCTACCAGAAAACTTTCGTGGGCAAACAACTCAACAATTACTTACACCCGGAGAAAGAAGAACCCATCGGCACAATGCCAATCCTTTTGCTTTAGATGGAGGAGGAGATGGTACTTCTAAATTAGCTGGTGATGAATTTTTATTGCCTTATTGGATGGCTCGTTATTTAAACATAATAGAATAAATATTCCCTATTAACATTTTTTGGCTGTTCATTTTATATATTATGAATTTTATTAGCATAAGGGAAATGATCAATTTTGGTATCATTTCCCTACTTTTATTTTCATGTAAAAAGCAAAGTGGTGAAAACGATTATCTTCCTACTTTTCAAACACAGTCCATCTTTCCATTGCAAAATGAGCATGTTCATGGAGCCACAGTAGTTGAATTACCTAATGGTAATGTATTGGCAGCGTGGTTTCAAGGTTCTGGTGAAAGATGGGCAGACGATGTGAAAATTATGGGTGCTCGGTTAACAAAAGGAGATACACTTTGGTCGGAATCTTTTTTAATGGCTGATAAACCAGATTTTCCCGATATTAATCCGATGATGTTTCTCGATATGCGAAACCGACTTTGGTTAATGTGGTACGCTGTGTTAGCTAACCAGTGGGAAACTTCATTGCCTATATATAGAATTAGTGAAAATTACCAAGACGAAGGAGCGCCTAAATGGAATTGGCAAGATATTATTTTGGTGAAACCAGGAGATAAAACTGAACGGGGGATTTTAAGAGAAGATAAATTTGTAATAGGAGCAAAAAAACAACTAGCTGACTACGAGGCATATTTTAATAAAGAAATCCTCCCACAATTTCCTGATAGTTTAAAAGAAATCTATCACTCAGGTTGGAAGTCGTACAAAGCAAAAATTGATAGTTTGACCAAGGGGAGAAATATGATTCGGAAGGGTAGAATTATGAAAGGAGGTATTGTAAAAGACACTTTACTGGGTTATCCGATTTCGCGAAGAATTGGTTGGCAAACAAAAAATAAACCGCTGATTTTAGGCGAAAGAATGATTGTGCCTTTTTATTCTGATGGTTTAGACTGTTCCATTTTTGCAATAACAGATAATTGGGGCGAAAGTTGGCAATATAGCAATCCCATTTTAGGAGGAGCAGGCATCCAAGCAACCATTGCTATAAAAAAGGACAGTTCAATTGTAGCTTATTTGAGAGATAATGGACCACCACCCCAAAGAATGCAGCGTACAGAATCGAAAGATAGAGGTTTAACTTGGTCTATTCCCAAAGATACGAACTTGCCCAATTCAGGTGCAGGTTTTGACATGGTAACATTGAATAATGGAGAATGGCTCATCGTGTTTAATGATTCAGAATACAACAGACATAACTTAGTAGTTGCTATTACAGATGACGAAGGAAAATCATGGAAGTGGAAAAGATACTTGGAAAATGATACGAGGCAAAAACAAGCTACGCGCTATCATTATCCTGCAGTTGTTCAAGGAAATGATAGAAGAATACATGTAGTTTACAGCTATCATAGGAATGACCAAAATGGCAACCCTAACAAAACCATTAAATATGCTGCTTTCACAGTTAATTGGGTGAAAGGCGCATTTTAAAGTAGCATTATTTTAAGAAAAACAAAAAGCTGTACTACTAAAAAATTACTATTAAATAACCATTTGGCATTAATTTTTTTACTTAAAGAAAAATTGATTATCTAGTGTTAGATAAATCTTTTTAACCACTAAAAGCAAAGTATGAATTCTTCAAATGCTAAAGTTACTATCTTTCCAGTTTTGTTAGTCAATTTTATTGGAATGCTAGGCTACAGCATTGTTATCCCTATTCTGGTTTTTATGGTACAAAAATTTGGAGGAAATGAATTTATATACGGTCTTTTAGGGTCTATTTATCCATTTTTTCAACTGATTGGTGCGCCTTTACTTGGGCGGTGGTCAGACCAAATTGGCCGCAAGAAAGTACTTTTAATTAGCCAAATAGGAACTTTCTTGGCATGGCTGTTTTTTATTGTAGCCTTGTTTCTTCCTGTTATGGAAATCGTATCAATAGAATCCCCATTTACAGGTTCTTTTCTGCTGACCTTGCCGCTGATTTTCCTATTTTTTGCTAGGGCATTAGATGGTTTAACCGGAGGAAATGTATCTGTAGCAAATGCGTATCTATCAGACATCTCCACAGATGAAAATCGAAAAGGAAACTTTGGGAAAATGGGATCTTCTACTAGTATGGGCTTTATTGTTGGACCTGCAATGGCAAGTGTCTTAGGAGCAACTGTTTATGCGGAACTCATTCCGGTAATTGCTGCTGCACTCATTTCATTAATAGCTATTTTTATTATTTGGCAATATTTACCAGAATCGAAGCAAGATTTGGTCTCACCTAATCTCAAAGGTTTTAAAATCGCCAAGCTATTTCAAATAGAACACAAAGAATGTTATGAAATGGAACATTGCACTGATACAGGCTTTAAAGGCGTTTTAAAACAACCTACTATTCCGCTATTATTCGCTATTTATTTCTTTACTTTTTTAGGATTTAGCATCTTTTATTCAGGTTTTCCTATCTATGTTTCGGGTAATTTAGGTTGGTCTCCACCACAGCTTGGACTATTCTTAGCCATTTCAAGCGGTATTATGGTTTTTGTGCAAGGTCCTGTGCTAAGTTATTTATCAGATAAAGTGCCTGATGCTTATCTTGTAATTTTTGGCAGCCTGCTAATTGGTACAAGCTTCTTATTTTTACCAAATGGAGACATGGTTTCTATTTATACTACTAATGTATTACTTGCTGTAGGGAATGGGCTTATGTGGCCTTCATATCTTTCTATACTTTCACGTAGCGGAACACCTAAAACGCAAGGCACTATACAAGGATATGCCAGCAGCATGGGAAGTTTGGCAAGTATTTTTGGACTTATCTTAGGCGGGACACTTTTTGGGATATTAGGTCCTCAGGTATTTTTTATAGGTGCTGGAATGCTATTTTGCATTTGCTTCCTTTCTTTTAAATTGATAGAAAAGAAGCAAACGCAGAATGTAAGTGTATAAAAAGGAAACAAACATGAATTTTCATCATTTCAAATTTATGTTTCAATAACAGATCTACAGCGCTAATTACTTTTAAGAAAATTACCACCGCATACCAATCCTCACATCCATGAAGTCGGCGACATGTCCATGTGCTCTTAAGGAGAAGCCTGTACTCAATCGCTTTCCTAGTTGATAAAATATAGTATATCGCTGAAAAAAATTATTATCATTGAATTCATAAGGTTTATAAGCATAATAACCCATTTGTTGAGTAAAAGAAAATTTCCCAAATACTAAAGCATGTCCAAACATAAGTGAAAAGAGCAAAGGCTCAGCTTCTCCCGTAACTCTACGAGATGTTTCGCCTTGAGCACCATTGTAATATAGTTCTACACCCCCCGAAAAAGCATTGATATTACTAACTGCTCGCATGATACCCCCTTCAACTCCAATATTGATATGTCCTGATTCCTCATTTAGGGAATCTGCTGAAACCGTTCTGCGAGAGCCTCCGAGATATAAATAACGTTTCCATGGCTGAGCTAAAAAATTCCTTTCTTTTTCATGTTCTGGAAATTTTGTATTACCAAAATGTTTTTCAACACCCAATGATAGGGTAGGAAAATTCATTCCTTTATTTGGTTGACGCATCCCTCCATTGCTAATATGGTTGTAGTTTGCTGCCAATTGTAGATGGAGGTCTTCCTTTAAGCGATAATTTACACCTATATTCGCAACTAAAAGAAAACTAATGGGAGAACTATAAAACGTATTTCGTGGATTATCTGTAACATCGTACACTTGATCGAGAAAAGTTACTCCCATACCTCCACGAAGTGTCATATACAAACGGGATTTAAACCCCAGATACGGTTCTCCAAATAAAACCAAGTTGTACGAATTGCCTAATTCTCTTGGGTTTTGATAGTTGAAATAATTGAAACTCAAGCCTACTTTGGAAAAACAGTTACAATTCGCCCAAGCTCGTTTACTTTTTATTAAAAGGCCACTTTCAATATTCAATCCAAGGGGATGAGTGTCAGAGATAGGCTTAAGGTCTTCACTATGTGGAATAATAAAACCAACTTGACTTTTAGCGCCTATGAACCAGTTTTTTTCTTGTGCCAGTGCAGTATACTCAAAAAACTGAAAAAAAAGAAACATCCAAAAATGTGGCTTAACTGGTTGCATGTTTTAGTGTTTTACAATTGTAAAAATGATACAATAATTACTTATAAGTAATTCAATTTGTTCCCAGAAATGCAGGGCTCTTACAGATTTTTATTCCTACTGTAATATTAATTATATCAAAGAGGAACAAAAAAAATGTTAATACATACAATAGGTAATCTTCATTTGTCAATATTTCTCTTAAGGTATCATATCTTTGAAAGTAATAATGGAGCTACGATAAAAACAACTGCTATGATAAAGAAGATACTAATACCCATTTTCTCGTTAATATCGATCTGGAATATAAATGCCCAAATAGTAAACATCCCCGATGCTAATTTCAAAGCGGCTTTAGTAGCTAATGCTGGTATCAATACTAATGGAGATACAGAAATACAAAAAGATGAGGCTGAAATTTATTCAGGAGGAATTGACGTTCGTTACAAAAATATTACAGATCTTACTGGAATAGAGGCATTTGTTGCATTGACTGAGCTTAATTGTTCAGTTAACCAATTATCTTCAATAGATATAACCAAAAATACAGCATTGACATTCTTAGATTGTTCTATCAATAAATTAATTGAGCTTGATGTTACAAAGAATAGTGATATATCATCATTAAATGTTTCTTATAATAAATTAACCTCATTAGACGTCTCTCAAAATACATCTTTAATAACATTGCAATTTATAAGTAATCAGATTTCTGAGTTAGATATCTCAAAAAATCTAGAAGTAGAAGATTTACGTTTTTCAGCTAATCAAATAGCTGAACTAAATATCTCACAAAACCTAAACTTAAAATGGTTATTATGCGGAGATAATCAATTAACTGCCCT
>JBCDJE010000092.1:0-10306 GCA_038748185.1 Bacteroidota bacterium | reverse complement strand
CGTATTACCTCCAATTAATGATGTTGTTACTAATAATACAACTGATCAGAATATTAATTTTAATGCTCCTGCAATCGCACTAAATGAAGTCAATCTGAATAATAACAACTTACCTGTGATCAATCAACCTCCATTAAACAGGCAAGTAAACCCTGTTACTAATACTGTATCGAATACGCTGCCGGAAACCAAGCCGTATGTAGAACAAACCACACAACCGGAAATAATCCAAGATTTACCAAAAACTTCTGCACTTATTACTACCGACAATGCGCTGCAAGAACTTAAAGCGGCTATTGAGATAGAACAAGTAGGTTTTGTTCAAAGAGGACATGCTAACTTTTATCCAGGTAACAGAAACGATAAAGTGACTGTCACAGGAGAAGAATATAATATGAATCAACTCATTGCCACACATGCCAACATCCAGTTAAATAGTATTGTGAGGGTAACTAATCTCGATAACGGAAAAGTGGCAATGGTAAGAATAAATGACCGACCAACTGCTAAAGATTTGGATGAAGGATATATCATCTCTCTTTCTTTGAAAGCTGCTGAAACGCTAGGTATGACTGAAAAAGGAATTATTGATGTAAAACTTGAATTAGTTAGTGCCGGTAACGAAGCTGGCGAAGTACTTTTAAGTGATATTGCTAAAGATTCATTTACGCCAAAAGTGCTAAGCCCAAAAGAACTGAAAGCCAAAGAATTGTTGCTTATCGCAGAAAAAATTAATCCTGTAAATACTTATGACTTAAAGGGAATAGTTAAAAACCCTGAGGGTTATGGTGTACAGATTGCCGCTTACAATAACCAATTAAATGCACTTGAAAAAGGAATTGAATATGAAGCCTTGCAGTTCAATAATATATTAATACAAGCAGGTTGGAATAATGGAGTGCGTTCCTATCGTGTATTAATTGGCGAATTTGAAAACAAAGAAGATGCTGAAGCACTCATTAGTTTCTTAAAAAGTAAGGAAATTACACCTTTTATAAGAAAACATATGTCGGCTAATAAACAATAGATCAGCACGATAAAAATTATATACTTGATACTAGCACAATTGAATACAATAAATTAAGTAAAATGTATTCAATCGCTGATTAAAAAATTAAATTTTAAACACATGAAAGTTATTATCCAAGCATTTATTTTCAGTTTTTTGTGTAGTACATTATTCTCTGCTTTTGCCCAAGAAAAAAAATATGCTATTGGCTATAAAGAAAAGGGAAAAGCTTCATACTATGGTGAAAAACTTCATGGAAAACTAACTGCAAATGGAGAGAAATACGATATGTTTAGCAAGACGGCAGCTCATCCAAGCATCCCATTTAATAGCATTATAAAAGTAACGAACCTTAATAGTCCTGATAAGTGGGTTACATTAAGAATAAATGACAGAGGGCCCTTTACAAAATCTAGGATTTTAGATATTTCAAAAAGGGCTGCTTTAAAACTTAACATGGAAAAAACGGGGGTTTTAGAAGTAGAACTAGAGATACTAAAAGTAGGCGACAACCAAAGAGTTGTATATAGTGAAGATTCAACTAAGAAAGATGTTAATACTAAGCTAGTGGCAAGTGCTGAAAAAGATGTAAAAGGAAATGAGAAAAAAACGCTAAAAGAAAAGAAAAACGACAAAAAAGGAACAGAGAAAACACTAGCTAAAAAAACTAAGCAGAAATCAGTAAAACCTACAAAAGCTGTAGTTCAAAGTAATCTTCCACTAAACCAAAGATTTAAAAATACCGGTACCTACAATGTTTGGGGAACGCCAGTAAAACCTAAAGGTTATGGTCTACAAATCGCAGCTTATTCAGATATTAATCAAGCTATTAAAGTAGCTAATGAAGCTGAATCTTTGGGTTTAAAAGGTCTTTATATCCAATCAGGTTGGACTAATGAAGAAGTTTCTTACAGATTGCTTTATGGTGCTTGGCAAGATGTTGATGAAGCTCAAGATAAAATAATCATTGCCAAGAAAAAAGGATTTCCGACTGCTTTTGTAAAATCTCATTTTTAAAAATAATATTATTGAGGTACTATCATCTTTATATTAGATAGTGTAGACTGCTTAATTTAAGCTATGAGCTTTACTTAAGCAGTACTTTCTAAGATAAAAGAAGAATAGCTTTCATAAAGCTTTCAACAAACTTTCACTAACAGATTATTAGCAGAACTGTATTCAATTAATCAATAATACTTATTGAACTATATGGATTTATCGAAAGTAAAAGAATACGGCAATATTGAGCTACTTGCTAAGCAAATGGTAGAAGGCTTTATTACTGGTTTACATAAATCTCCTTACCATGGTTTTTCGGTAGAGTTTGCCGAACACAACCTATATAATACCGGAGAAAGTACAAGGCATATAGATTGGAAAGTCTTTGCTCGAACTGATAGGCTTTATACAAAACGCTATGAAGAAGAGACTAATTTGCGTTGCATGATTTTGATTGATAAATCTTCTTCCATGTATTACCCTGTTGAATCACAAGCTAAAATCCAGTTCAGTATAATGGCTGCTGCTAGCATTGCCTATATGCTACAAAAACAACGCGATGCCGTTGGGCTTTGCAACTTCCATGAAGAGATTGAACTCTTTACCCAAGTACGTTCTACCGGAACACACATCCATAACTTATTCTTAATGCTACAAAAAATGTTGGATGACAAACCGGAAAAACACAAAACTTCGGTAGCTGAAGTAATTCACCAAGTAGCAAAAAGAATTCACAAACGTTCGCTAGTAATTTTGTTTAGCGATATGATGGAAAACTCAAGCCAGCACGAGGAAATATTTTCAGCATTGCAACATTTAAAGCATAATAATCATGAAATTTTGATCTTTCATGTGTATGATAAAAGTACTGAGCTCGATTTCAATTTCCCCGAAAGACCAACCGTCTTTATTGACCTCGAAACCGGGCAGAGAGAAAAGGCACAACCTTCACAAGTAAAAAAAGCATATCAAGCACAAATCGAAAAACGATTCAAAGATATTAAAATGAAATGTGGGCAATATAAGATAGATTTTATAGAAGCAGATGTGGCAAAAAATATGGATCAAATCCTTTTACCTTACCTCATTAAACGTAAAAGAATGCGCTAGGAAGCATAATTTATTTTTTATTCATACAGTCCAATTCATTAATTTTATATTCCTTCAAAAAACCTTTTCAAAATATTTGGGAATACGAGCATAAATCTATTAGCTTTGCATTGGCAAGCTGGTACGACCAGCTCCTGCGAATCCCCCAGGTCTGGAAGGAAGCAAGGGTAAGTGGTTGTAGCGGTGCGATATTTAGCTTGCCTTTTTTCTCTCTTCAATACGTCAAACTTCTCTATGACTAATCTGTTAAATATTAAAATGCCCTATATAATTATTGGGTAATCATGCTGGCAAACTTTATCTTTAAGCTGATTAATAAAACGTAAATTTTTTCTATAATGAAGTTTTTTATTGATACTGCAAATCTTGACGAAATAAAAGAAGCCAAAGAATTTGGTGTACTAGACGGTGTAACTACAAATCCTTCTCTCATGGCAAAATCTGGGGTAAAGGGAAAAGATAATATATTTAGACACTATAAAGCTATTTGCGAAATTGTGCAGAGTGATGTGAGCGCAGAGGTAATATCCACTGATTTTGAAGGAATTGTTAGAGAAGGAGAAGAATTAGCAAAAATTGATGAGCATATAGTCGTAAAAGTACCTATGATTAGAGATGGTGTTAAAGCTATCAAGTACTTTTCTGATAAAGGTATTAAGACAAACTGCACACTTGTTTTTTCTGCAGGACAAGCAATTTTGGCAGCTAAAGCAGGCGCTACTTACGTTTCTCCTTTTATAGGTAGGCTTGACGACATTTCATTTGAAGGCATGGATCTAATTTCTCAGATCGTTGAGATTTATGAAACTTTTGGCTATAGTACACAAGTATTAGCAGCTTCTATAAGGGGACCATTACATATTGTACAAGCCGCTGAAGTAGGTGCAGATGTAGCTACTTGCCCTCTCTCAGCCATTTTAGGATTATTGAAGCATCCGTTAACTGATATCGGATTGGAAAAATTCTTGAATGATGCCAAAAAACTTGATTAGATTTCAATAATCTATTGAAGAACCTCACAAATTAGTTGTGAGGTTTTTCTGTTTTTAGTGTTTTATAAATAAAGCATAGCAAATAATAGTTTTTGTGTGAAGCTATGTATAGTAATTTATAAAGGAATAACATGTACATTATAAAAGTGAAAGGTAAAGCGAAGATTCCTGATTATATTCAGCTAAGGGATGAGAACTTTGTTCTCATCGCCTATTTTAGAGCAGATAGACCATTAAAAAAGTTAGAAAAATATGGATTAGAAGGAAAAGAAGAGCCTTTAAGAGTTATTATTGATAATCTCCCATTTGGAAAACTTCAAAAATTAGAAATCTGATTTTTCTTAAAAATGGAAAAAATGGAAGCTGATATAATCATTAGTGTGAGTGAGGGCATAGTTTTACAGAATCAATCTCAAATTCTTAGCGATCTCAATTTTAATATTAGAAATGGTGAATTTGTTTATTTGATTGGTAAAACCGGTAGTGGAAAATCCTCACTTTTGAGAACACTTTATGCTGATCTAGAAGCAGGCAATGGAAAAATACGTGTAGCTGGCTTTCAGGTAAAACCGGCTGATCATAAGAATATACCTTTTTTGAGGAGAAAGCTTGGCATTATTTTCCAAGATTTTGAGCTATTTACTGATAGGTCAGTAGAAGAAAACCTTAATTTTGTAATGAAAGCAACTGGCTGGAAAGACAAAGCCCAAATGAAACAGCGGGTTGCGGAGGTATTGGGTAATGTAGGCTTAGATGGCATTCAAAAAAAAATGCCTCACCAGCTTTCAGGAGGCGAGCAACAAAGAGTGGCAATAGCCAGGGCATTAGTAAACCATCCACTTATCATTTTAGCTGACGAACCAACTGGAAACCTCGATCCGGCAGTAGCAGAAGAAATCCTCAATCTTTTTATTAAAATAAATAAAACAGGTACCGCAGTAGTAATGGCAACACATCACCATAGCTTCTTAAGGAGGTATCCAGCAAGAGTGCTATATTGTGATAAAGGGAGAATAAGAGATGTACAAAAAGATATGGTCCTTAAAAAAATTGTAAATGTGACTTAAATGAAAAAGCGGGATTTAAAAATAGTGTTTATGGGAACACCTGAGTTTGCTGTTCCCAGTCTTGAAAGTATTATTAAAGCTAACTACAATGTAGTTGGCATTGTAACAGCGCCTGATAAACCTGCTGGAAGAGGACTGAAACTACAATTTTCTCCAATAAAAAATACTGCGCTCAAACATCAGATACCAGTATTGCAACCTGAAAAACTAAAAGATGAACAGTTCCTTAATACTTTGAAAGATTTAGGAACGAATCTTATTGTAGTGGTAGCATTCCGGATGCTTCCTGAGCTTATTTGGTCATTTCCTAAGTATGGTACTTTTAATCTACACGCCTCTCTTCTACCTCAATACAGAGGAGCAGCACCTATTAATTGGGCAATTATTAATGGAGAAAAAGAAACAGGGCTCACTACTTTTTTCCTAAAAAAGAAAATAGATACCGGAGATTTAATATTACAGGAAAAAGAAGAAATTTCTGAAAACGATAGCGCAGGAAGTTTATATGAAAGGCTTATGATTAAAGGTGCAGCTTTGGTACTAAAAACTGTTCAACAAATAGAAACCAATACTTTTAAACTTACGCCTCAAACTGAATCAGATAAGCTTACACCTGCGCCAAAAATTTTTAGAGAAAATTGCCAAATAGATTTCTCAAAAACTGCAAGAGAAGTATATAATTTCGTAAGAGGTCTATCTCCTTATCCGGCTGCATGGACAGATAAGCTTGGAAAAACTTGTAAAGTTTTTGAAGTAGCCATTCCTAAAAACATATCAGAAGAGACTCAAGAAGCTATTATCACTGACCAAAAGTCTTTTCTTTATTTCAAGACAGCTTCTGGCTACATAAGTATTCTTTCACTACAACCTGCCGGAAAGAAAAAAATGCCCATTGCTGACTTTTTGAGAGGCTATAAAATTACTACATAAAAGTTTGTATTCATTTAACATTCATGATTGTTTCATTAATAGTTGCCGCTTCTGAAAATCAAGTAATTGGTAGAGATAATCAACTACCTTGGCATTTACCTGCTGACTTAAAGTATTTTAAAAAAATCACTTCTGGGCACTGCATTATTATGGGTAGAAAAACCTATGATTCTATTGGTAGACCATTACCTAACAGAACAAACATTGTCCTTTCATCTAATAAAAATCTGAAAATAACAGGCTGTACTGTAGTGCACACTTTAAATGAAGCAATAGATTTTGCTAAAGCAACAGGTGAAGGAGAAGCTTTTATTATTGGTGGAGCAAGTATTTATGATGCTGCATTGCCTTTAACGAATAAAATTTATCTTACTAGGGTACATACTATAGTTGAGGGTGATACCTTCTTCCCAGAATTGCATGAATCAATATGGAAAACAATTAGTAAAGAAAGCCACCACAAAGATGAAAAGCACGCTTACCCTTTTTCTTTTATCACTTTAGAAAAGAATAGTTATACTACACAATAGGTTATATTAAAAAAATAAAGTAGCCTCTATCTATTAAAAGCCTTTGACATTAACCTAAATAAGGTTTAAGCATCATGGACTTTGAACTATGTCGGAGTCTTTTTATAGCTTTTTCCTTAATTTGTCTTACTCTTTCCCTGGTAAGACTGTAATACTCCCCTATTTCTTCTAAGGTCATTGCTTGCTTGCCACTTAGTCCAAAATACAATGAAATAACATCAGCCTCTCGCTGAGATAGTGTCGCTAACACTTGTCGCACTTCCTTTCGAAGGCTTTCATTCATAAGTGGAGCATCGGGCACTAGTTCTGAAGCATCTTCCAAAATATCGTAAAGACTGCTTTCTTCACCTTGGGTAAATGGGGCATCCATAGAAACATGCCTACCTGAAATTTTTATAGTATCTGCTATTTCAGCAATAGGAATTTCTAAAACATCAGCCAATTCTTCGTGGGAAGGCTCGCGTTCATATCGCTGCTCTAAATCTGAAAAAGTTTTGGAGATTTTATTTAAAGACCCGACTCGGTTTAAGGGCAACCTTACAATACGAGATTGTTCAGCAAGTGCTTGTAAAATCGATTGGCGAATCCACCAAACAGCATAAGAAATAAATTTAAAGCCCCGTGTTTCGTCAAACCTTTTAGCTGCTTTAATTAAACCAAGGTTGCCTTCATTGATTAAATCACCCAGAGTAAGTCCTTGGTTTTGATATTGCTTAGCTACCGAAACTACAAATCTTAAATTCGACTTGGTTAGTTTTTCGAGTGCCACAGGGTCATTTTCTTTGATTTTTTTTGCTAATGCTACTTCTTCTTCAGCAGTTAGCAACTCAACTCGCCCAATTTCTTGTAAGTATTTATCTAATGATTGGCTCTCACGATTGGTAATCTGCTTACTGATTTTGAGTTGTCTCATCAGTAGTTTCGGTTAAATTATAGATTATTGCTCTATAATTTTTAAAATTTCTAACCGCTTTTGCAAATTTTTAAGTGATTTTTTTGGAAAATTAAAAAAGAAAAAAAGTAGCTTTCGCTACTTTCTCCGATCTTTCCCCCTTGATTTATTACTTGGTTGATACCCTTCAGGTTTGGGTAATAACACTTTTCTCGATAGCCTAAATTTCCCTGACTTTTTATCTACTTCTATCAACTTAACTTTTACCTCTTCTCCTTCTTCTAATACACCATCCATACTCTCAAGTCTTTCCCAAGTAATTTCAGAAATATGTAGCAAGCCTTCTTTTCCTTTCATAAATTCTATAAAAGCACCAAAAGGCATAATTGATTTTACAATACCATCATATACCTCTCCTACCTCAGGTATAGCAATTATTGCCCGAATCCTTGCTAACGCTGCATCAGTTGATTCTTGATCGTTTGCAAAAACATTCACAACGCCTTTATTGTTCACTTCTTCAATGATAATGGTAGAACCTGATTCCTTTTGAATCTCTTGAATAATTTTTCCACCAGGACCTATTATCGCTCCAATCATTTCACTTGCTACTTCAAAAGTAACTGACCTTGGTGCATGTGGCTTAAAATCCTGTTTGGGATCAGCAAGTGTTTTGCCCATTTCATTAAGTATGTGTAGCCGTCCTTCTTTGGCTTGTTCTAACGCTTCTTTTAACACTTCGTAAGATAATCCATCTACCTTTATATCCATTTGGCAAGCGGTGATTCCTTTTTCAGTTCCTGTAACTTTAAAGTCCATATCACCCAAATGATCTTCATCACCTAGAATATCAGAAAGAATTGCGTACTTTCCAGTTTCTGCATCTGAAATCATACCCATGGCTATCCCTGATACCGGAGCCTTAATTTTAATACCTGCATCCATTAATGCTAAAGAGCCTGCACATACTGTTGCCATTGAAGATGATCCGTTTGATTCAAGAATATCTGATACAACCCGAATAGTATAAGGATTTTCAGCATCTCCAGGAATCACTTCTGAAAGCGCCCTAAATGCCAAATTTCCATGTCCAACTTCTCTTCTACCAGGACCTCTGTTGGGTCTCGCCTCGCCAGTTGAAAAAGCAGGAAAGTTATAATGTAAGATAAATTTGTTATAACCTTGATGCATAGCACCATCTATCATTTGTTCATCGAGCTTAGTACCAAGTGTTACTGAAGTAAGCGATTGGGTTTCACCACGAGTAAATAATGCAGAACCATGAGCTGAAGGCAAATAATCTACTTCACTCCAAATAGGTCTTACCTCATCGAGCTTTCTACCATCAAGTCTAACTCTTGTATCTAACACAGCACTCCTAGCTGCTTTTTTCTCTGCTTTTTTAAGGTATCTTTTTATTTTAAACTCATCATACTCATGCTCCTCGGGTAATGATTCGATAAACTCATCTTTCACTTTAGTGAAAGCTTCCTTTCTTTCATTTTTATTGGCAATACCAGCTAAAGCAGCTTTATAAAACTTATCATACACAGCATCAAAAACCAATTTCATTAATTCTTCATCCTCTTCAAAACCAGCAAATTCTCTTTTTTCAGTCTTTCCTGCCAATTTCATTAGCTCAAGCTGTGCTTCGCATTGGTCTTTAATAGCTTTATGTGCTGCTTCTAGTGCACCTAACATATCATCTTCCGACACTTCCTTCATTTCCCCTTCTACCATCATGATGTTCTCTATAGAAGCTGCTACAATAAGATTCAAAGTAGCATTTTCAATTTGTGTTGGAGTAGGATTGATAATGTACTCGTCTTCTATTTTTACTACTCTTACTTCAGAGATAGGACCATTGAAATTAATATCAGAAGCAGTAAGCGCTGCGGAAGCTGCAAATGCAGCTAAGCAATCAGGTAAAGCTTCACCATCGGCAGAGATTAAGAATATATTAATTTGTGTTTCAAAGCCATAATCATCGGGGAAAAGCGGACGAATAGCCCTATCTACCAGCCTTGAGACCAAAATTTCATGATCGCTTAGACGACCTTCTCTTTTCAAAAATCCTCCGGGTATTTTTCCTGCGGCGGCAAACTTCTCTTGGTAATCAACCGAAAGAGGTAAAAAATCAATTCCCTCTTTTGCTTGTTTCATTGAAACTGCAGTAGCTAATAACATAGTTTTACCCATTCTAACTACAACTGCTCCATCGGCTTGTCTGGCTAATTTTCCAGTTTCTAAGATAATTTCTCTTCCGTCTGCTAAATTTATTTTATGTTGAAATGCTTTCATATTAAACAATAAGCTAATGCAAAAAATGAATAATTTTATTAGAAGATTGGAGGATGTTATGTGGTTTAACTACTATCTAAAAAAAATCATCATGGGGTGATAGCTTTAAAAAATAATCATTGCCGCTTGTCTTCTTTTCTTCTGATTTTTAAATACAAATAGGGAACTCATTACGAATTCCCTATTTAGAACATCCTTAACACTGCAGTAATTGAAATACTGTAGGTGAGAATGGTATTGTAATTACTGTGTGGGTTTTAACCATCATTATTTTCTTATACCCAGTTTCTTAATTATTTCTCTGTAACGAAGAATATCTTTTTTCTGAAGGTAATTTAACAGCTTTCTTCTCTTTCCAACTAACTGAATAAGTCCTCTCCTTGTAGAAGAATCTTTTTTGTTAACTTTTAGGTGTTCGGTTAGGTGATTAATTCTGTGGGTAAATAAAGCTATCTGAGATTCAGGAGATCCTGTAT
>JBCDJE010000091.1:0-10354 GCA_038748185.1 Bacteroidota bacterium | reverse complement strand
TCTGCAATGAGATAGCTAATTGGTAGTGCAATGAATATAGCAACTAATACCATTTTAATAAAGTCGGTAGTTAGGAGCGTGATAATTTTAACACTACCGGCTCCCAAAACTTTTCGCACGCCTATTTCTTTTAATCTTCGCTCAGCAGTGAAAGCTGCCAGACCAAAAAGTCCTAAGCAAGAGATAATGATAGCAATTATCGAAAAGTATTTTGATAAATCTCCTACTCTTTTCTCCGCGGTGTATTGTACTTGATAGTCTTGATCAATAAATCGAAAGTCAAAGGCAAACCCTGGATTATACTGTCGGTAAAACTTTTCGATTGAAGTCAAAGTTTCGTTTACTTTTCCTTCTTCTATTCTTACCATCACCTTTCTGGTATACATAGGTGATAACATAAAAAACATGGGATCTACTTTATTTTTCAAAGATTCAAAATGAAAATCTTTTATAATTCCAATAATTTTACAATTTAATGGTCCTGTTTGAATAGTTTTTCCGATAGGATCATCCATTCCCATTGCCTTGATACCTGCTTCATTGAAAATTACAGCAAGGCTATCTTCATAATCTCTCGAAAAAGACCTTCCTTCTAGTAGCTGAATATCAAGCAGTTCAAGCAGGTCGTAATTTGCCGGACGCTTGGCAAATCCTACCCTTTGTTCAGGATCTTTTCCTTCCCAACTTATATTAGAAGTATTACCACCACCAACAGTACTTTGTCCTGCACTGGAAGCACTAACTACGCCAGGAATTCTTTTCAGTTCAGTAAGAAAAGTTTCTAAACTTTGTTGTATTTTCCCCTCTATCTCAAAATGGATGACATTGTCTTTGTTATAACCAATGTTTTTGTTTTGTACAAATCTAATTTGTTGATAGATAACCATTACACAAACTATAAAAATTACTGAAAGTGAAAACTGAAATATAACCAAGCCTTTGCGTACCCATAATTCACTCCAACTATTCTGCAGTTTACCTTTTAAAATAACTACCGGCTTGAAACCTGAAAGGTATAGCGCAGGATAACTACCTGCAAGAATACCTGTCAACAATACGGCACTTAATAAAATAAGCACTTGTATTAAATCAGGTTGAAAAACCAGCTGTTTGCCCATTATGAGATTAAACTGAGGAAGTAAAATAAGTACTATAACTATAGCGATAAATAGTGCTATGAAAGACAGCATTACCGATTCGGTAAGGTATTGCATGATAAGTGCTTTTCTTTGCACTCCTAAAGCCTTCTTCACGCCAACTTCTTTTATTCGCCGTGAAGCCCTAGCAGTAGAAAGGTTCATGAAATTGATACAGGCAATCAATAAAATAAAAATAGCAATAATAGAAAAAAGCCTTATATATTCAATTCGCCCTCCTGATTGTACACCGTTTTCAAAATTACCATAAAGGTAGTTATCGACAAAACGTGTAAGCAGTATTTCCCTACTTGTATCTTCTGTTTTTTCTGTGATAATTCCTGCAATTTTTTCATTAAAGCTATTAACGTCAACACCTTCTTTTAGTACAAGATATGTATCAGGTCCTGCATTTTTCCAATCAGTTACCTGTGGATATTCATCAGTAATTTGCTTAATTGATAAAGCAAAGTCAAATCGAATAGAAGAACTTATGGGAATTGTTTCAAACACACCAGAAATGAGAAATTCCTTTTCTTGCTGAAATTCTATTGTCTTTCCTATAGCGTCTTCAATGGTATCAAAAAATTTTAGCGCTAATTCTTTAGAGATCACTATGGCATTTTTGTCTGCTAAAACCTGTGATGGGTCGCCTTGTATCATGTTAAAAGAAAAAATATTAAAATAATCAGGGCCAGCATAAATACCCCCTTCTTTGGTGATTTTATCATCTACACGAAGTGTGAACTTTTCAAACCAACCAGCTTGAGTAGCAACCGTAGCAAATTCCACTTCGGGCATTTCCTCAGCCAAAGCATCCGAAAGTAACCATGGAGTAGAGGTCATTGTAAAAATATTGCCATCTTGTGTTCGCTTTTCCATTACCTGTAATAGTCTTTCTTTTTTTCCGTGAAACTGATCTATTGCTAATTCATTTTTCACCCATAAAAAGATCAATAAAGCACAAGCTAATCCAGTTGAAAGCCCTGTAAGATTGATTAAAAATGAGCTTTTGTATTTTAAAAAGTTTCTATAAGTAAGCGTAAGGTTGTGACGGAACATAGCGTAATAATTTAAATGTATTTGTTTCGATTTTCTGATAGCAAAAGGTCGTAGGTAATTCAATACCTGATACCAGTAATTTATATTCGCCTTAAATACTGACGTCTCCTCCAGTTTGGCATAAAATTGTTCTTCTAGATCGCCTTCTACTTCTTCGGTAAGCTCATTCCTGAGAAATCGGCGAAGTAGTTTTTGAGCTAGTTGAGGCGGTATAACATGTTTAGAACTCATTTTTATTTATTCTTTTATCAGCCATATTTATAGCTATTAAGCACTTTTTCCGATTATGAGTGGATAAAAAAGGGTTTGAAAGTGTCATTAATGTAAGTCCAAATCATTTCTTTTTGAAAACAGCAATTTCCTGACTCTTCCATTTGAAACCCTAAAACCTATTATATTTGAGTTGCTATCCCTTACAAACTCAACTTCACTGAAATACCCTCTATTTCCTGAAAACAGATCTCCTTTAAGTCTTGTTAATTCAACTTGCCCTAAACGCCAGTGATTGGCAATCACATTACTTTCTGTTACTTTGATTGTGTAAACTGTTTGGAGTTCTTCACTAAAATAGTTCCCCTTTATTTGCTTCCAATCTTCATCAGTATAATTATATTGCTCATAAAATTCATAATTTTGAGTATTTGAACCATTCATGGTCATGATCATACTTTTGTGACCTTCTTTATTTACAATTGTCAAGCGGATATCATCTTGTACACCTACTATTTGAAATTCATTCTTACTAATAGCTGCCATTTTTAGGAGTTTCCCCCTAAACTTCGAAAAGTATAGAGTGTCCTTTTCTATATAAATATGAGTTTTGTGTTGAAAGTTATCATTCCAATAGTGCCCTTCATAAGTTTTGAGTGTTTTGGTGGATAATTTCTTGTGCATTAGGTTTTGTTCTTTTGTACTCAAGTCTTGCGTTTGAAAATGCTCTTGTAAATAAGACTTGGCTATTCTTAATCCAACTATTGTTGCATCAATTTCTGCATTGTTACTAAGTACAATCACTGAAAAGCTTTGGTTTGGGAACCTTCCCAGATAAGCCCTAAAAGCACCTTCAGCACCATCATGATCAATCTTATCAATACCTTCATAAGTTCCCACATACTGACCAAATGCACCTCTAGCTGGTTCTCCATTTGCCAAAAAGAATTCTTTGTTCATCGTATGTAAAATCAAAGAGGAACCTATTTTAATGTTTTCAAAATTCAATACCCATTTCGCTAAATCATCCACAGTTGTGTAAAGGTTACTAGAACCTACAACTGTAGCACTTAGGGTTCGCGTCTTGAGCTGTTCTTGGTCGTTATAATAAGAGTAAGCACGATTTTTAAGTATTTTGCCCTGGTCTTCATAAAAGCAAGTATTAGTCATACCTAGCGGTTCAAAAATTCTTTCACTAGTAAATTGTGAAAAGCTTCTACCAGATATTTTTGCGACTACTTCAGCAAGTAATATAAATCCTGTATTACTGTACAAGGATTCTTCTCCTGCGGGGAAATTCAACTCCTTTTGATTTGCAATTAAAGAAAGTACATGGTCTTTAGTAATAACGTCGTCAGGTCTGTACCCTGCCAGCCATAATAAGTGAGATTGGTCTCTTAAGCCACTTGAGTGGGTAATTAGATGTCTCAATGTAATTGTAGTTCCAAAATCAGGAATTTCTGGAATGTATTGTTGTATAGCATCATCTAAATTCAAAAGTCCATCTTCTTGAAGTAATAAGATCGAAAATGCAGTAAATTGCTTTGCCAAAGATGCTACATGAAAAGGCGTAGATGTTGTAATGGGTACATCATATTCCAGGTTAGCCATACCATATCCTTTCTTGTAAATGAGTTTACCTTGATCAATAATACCTACTGCCGCGCCAGGTCTATCTATTTTATCCCATCGCTCAAATATAGCATCTACTTCATTGCTTAAAGTATCTTGAAATGCCATACAAATTGTTACTTGTACATAACATAACAATAGTATACTAATTGATTTGATGACATCAATGGAGCGCATATTTTGAGCTTTAAAAAAATGAGTCTCAGATAATATTTATATAAGTGTCCTTTAATTTCCTTCCTTGCTATTCATCTTTTAAGCATTTCACAGGGTTAATTTGGGCTGCTTTTACTGTGAGTAAACTAACAGTAAGCCAGGCAATAAGCAATGCAAGAACTCCTGCGCCGGCAAAATACCACCACTTCAGTTCGATGTTAAAAGCAAAACTTCCCAACCATTGCTGAGCAAGGATAAAACTGGTAGGTAATGCAATGACAATAGCAGTTAATACCATCTTGGTAAAGTCTCCTGATAGCAAACCAATGATACTAAAGATACTTGCTCCTAATACTTTGCGAATGCCAATTTCTTTTAATCGTCTTTCTACGGTAAAAGCAGCTAAGCCAAAGAGACCTAAACAGGAAATCAAAATAGCCAATCCTGCGAAATACTTTGATAAAGTAGCTACTCTTTGTTCTGCTGCATATTGTGCCTGATACTCTTCATCCAAAAATTTATAATCAAAAGGGAAACCTGGATTAAACGTGGTATGAAATGCTTGAAGTTTTTCAATGGTTTCCTGTTCTTTACCGGCCTGAATTTTTGCTATAACCTTTTGGGTCCACGTAGGTTGTAATGCAAAAAATAATGGTGTTACTTGTGTATGGAGAGATTCGAAATGAAAATTCTTAGTTACACCAATGATTTCCAATTCTGTACCCTGAATCGTTACGATTTTGCCAACAGGGTTTTCTAATTGCATGAATTCAATAGCGGCTTCATTTAAAATAATTTTTGAACCTTCTGCACTGTATTCTCTAGAAAATGACCGTCCTACTGCCATTTGAATCCCTAATGTTTCTATCAAATCATAATTGACCCAACGTGCCTCAAAAGCAATTTTGTTGTCAGTTTCTCCTTCCCATGTTTCTATAATAAACCGATTCAAACGACCACCAGCTACTGTTTGTGCGATGCTTGAAGCTTTTATAATACCCGGCAGATTGTTTATTTCTGCGAGAAACGTTTCTAGGTTATCGCTCACTTTGCCTTCTATATCAAAATGGATAATATTATCCCTATTGTATCCTAAATTTTTGGTTTGCAGGTAGCCTATCTGTTTATAAATAATAAAAACACCTACGATTAAGATGATTGACAGTGTAAATTGAAAGGTGACTAAGCCTTTTCTAGTCCAAATTTCTCCTACAGAACTATTCAATTTTCCTTTTAATACTGTAATGGGATTGAAACCAGAAAGATATAATGCCGGATAGCTCCCTGCTAATATGCCGGTAAAAGTAGCAATACTCAAGATTGATACAACGAGGTTTTTATCAAAATTTAGCACGAGTTGTTTCCCGGTAATATGATTAAATTGGGGCAGAAAGATGAATACTAATAGCATAGCTACTATTACAGCGATAAGTGTCATTAGCAGTGATTCACTTAAATACTGGAAAATCAATCCTTTTCTGCCAGCACCCATTGCTTTTTTTACCCCTACTTCTTTAGTTTTTCTGGAAGCCCTGGCAGTAGAAAGGTTCATGAAGTTGATGCAAGCTATACTCAGTATAAAAATGGCTATAAGAGAGAATAGCTTTACATATTCAATTCTTCCTCCAACTGGCTTACCATTTTCATAGTTGCTATACAGGTAGCCATCGGAATAGCGTCTTATTGATAGGGTACTAGGGTTTTGGTTTTCTTGCCTTACTGTTGCAACGTTGGCAATTTTATCATTAAATCGACCCATATCAGCGCCTTCCTTTAATACGACATAGGTATCACCTGACGAGAAGTTCCAATTAGTTAATAAGCTGTTCACCTCTTTGTATTCTTCAAAAGATAATACAAAATCGAACTGTATAGATGAGTTAACTGGTATATCTTCGAATACACCAGTAACCTGATAGGATTTTTGATGTTGGAATTCAACCAATTTACCAAGAATGTTTTCAGTAGTTTTAAATAATTTTATCGCCAATGATTCTGATAAAACAATAGCATTCTTATCAGTGAGTATCGCATTTTTATCTCCTTGTAAAATTTGATAGGAAAAGACATTGAAATAGTCTGGACTGGCATATTGCCCCATAGCTTTGATAGCATCATTATTTGTTGAAAGTGTCTTGCTCTCTCTTACTACCCTACTGAAAACGGCATTTTCTACTTCTGGTATTTCTTCTACCAATGTTTCAGCGAGAAGTCCTGGAGTACTTGAACCGGTAGAAACAACACCATCAACATGGTAATGCATCATTACATGATAAAGCCGCTTATCTTTTTCATGAAATTTATCTACGCTTAATTCATCATTTACCCATAGATAAATTAGTAACGCACAAGCCAAACCTGTAGAAAGCCCAGTCAGATTGATGAAAAATGACATTTTATAACGCTTGAAACTGCGGTAGGTTAATAAAAAATTATGTCGAAACATAGTATAATAATTTAAGTGTACTTGTTTTGATTTTCTGATGGCAAAAGGTCTGAGATAACTAAGTACCTGATACCAATAATTTAGCTTGGCTTTTAACTGCGAACCGTCTTCTGATTGGGTATAAAACAGTTCTTCCAAGTCACCCTCAACTTCCTCGGATAAGTCATCCCGAAGGAACCAGTGAAGGAACCTTTGGGCAAGCTTGGGTGGTATGGGAGATTTGGACTTCAAATTATAGTTGAGTTAATTTTTTATTCCGATTTTAAACTCTTTACAGGATTCATTAAAGCCGCTTTAATTGCTTGGAAACTCACTGTAAATAAAGTGATGAGCAAAGCACCTAAACCCGCAAGGATAAATACCCACCAAGAAATTTTAGTACGGTACTCAAAGTTTTGTAGCCAGTTTTCGAGAAAGTAGTAAGCGAGAGGTGCCGCAACCAGGCAAGAAATGATTACTAATACAACAAAGTCTTTTGATAGCATTTGCCATAACTGAGAAGTAGATGCTCCTAATATTTTACGGATACCTATTTCCTTCCTCCTTTGTTCTGCCATATAGGTTGCTAAACCAAATAAGCCCAAACTACTTATAAGTATTGCCAACATAGCAAAAACAGAGGATAAACTGCCAATGCGTCTTTCAGCATTGAACTTCCTAGCAAATTCATCGTCTACAAATACCGGCTCAATAACTGCTTCTGGTATATACTTTTTAATAATCTCTCTTATTTTTGTTAAACCTTCTTGAGCACTTATATATGGATTCAATTTCAAAGTGAGAACATTTCCATGATTGTAGTTAACATTAAAAAAATGAGGGCGTATGGGCATATAAGGTGATTCTACAAGCATATCCTCGATCACTCCTATAATCTGGTAAGATTCATCATCCCACTTAATTGTTTCACCAACAGGATTTTCTAAACCTATGAATTTTGCAGCTGCTTCATTAATAACAAAAGCAGTTGTGTCAGTTGAAAAATTTCTGGAAAAGTCTCGCCCCGATTTAAATTTCCAACCAACTGTTACGCCGTATTCATGCGTTACACTGGTTCTTGGGAAATCTACTCCAAGATCTGGATCTTTTCCGGGCCAGTCCCAGTTGCCATTTGTCCCCCAAACAGACGTGACAGGACTAGAGGATTTTGCCATTTCCTCTACCACTCTTTGCTTTTTCAGTTCCTCTCTGAGTATGTCAAAAGCGTCGCTGGTATCTCCTGACTTTGTATACACTGTTACTAAGTTATCTTGATTATAACCTAGGGGACGATTTTGACTATGTTGGATTTGTTGGTATACAGTGATGGTACCTACGATCAATACAACTGAAACTGTAAATTGTAAAACTACCAATACCTTTCGGGGAATTGTTGCTGACTTCCCAATTTGAAAGCTTCCTTTTAATGCCCTTATTGCATTGAAAGAGGATAAATACAAAGCGGGATAACTTCCGGCAAGTAGTCCAGTAATTATAGTAAATACAAGACTTAGCCCCCAAAACCAAGGGTTATACCATAGTAGCTCAATTTTTTTATTGGCAATTTCATTAAACCAAGGAAGCATTAGCCATACAAACGCAATAGAAAAAAAGAAAGCTAAGAAGGCTACTAACAAAGACTCACTATAAAATTGATTAATCAGTTGAGTGCGCGCAGAACCAATTGCTTTACGAACACCTACTTCTTTTGCTCGTTTTTCTGAACGAGCTGTACTTAAATTCATGAAATTTATACAGGCAAGGAGCAATACAAATACACCAATAATTCCAAAAAGCCAAACAGCTTCTATATTGCCTCCTGTGTTCACACCATTTTCAAATCGCCAATATAAATGCCACTTAGGCATAGGATGTAAAAATGTTTCAGGTTTATTAGCCAAAGCAGCCTTGTCATGAGAAACATTTGTAAGAATAACATCTTTGATTTTGGTCTCTACCTTTTCAAGGTTGGCAGCTGGAGCAAGTTGAACGAAAGTTTGAAAACCGCTAAATCCCCATGGATTATTTAATTCTGTAACCCATTTATTAGTAGAAAGATATAATTTCCAAGAACCGATAAAATGCGTTTCAGAAAAATAAGAGTTTGCTGGAAAATCTTCATATACGCCAGTTATTTTGGCTTGAGATTCACCCCCTATTTCCAAAACTTTTCCCAAAGGATCACCATCGCCAAAAAGCGTTTGAGCAAAAGATGCAGAAATAAAAATAGAAGATGGTTCATTGAGTAAATCTTTATTCCCTTCTAACATCTTGAAAGAAAATAAGCCAGGGCCTTCTTTTTCCATGTAAAATCCTTTTTTAGGGAATTTTTCATTTCCATAAGTGAAAATGTTTTCTCTGGGAAAGGTGGAGGTAACTACTCTTTCAAAATCACTTCCATAAGTATTTCGTAGTTCTTCTCCTAATGGTACTTGTGTAGAGTACCAAGTAACTCTCTTATCTCCTATAGTACGATGTTGCATCACACGTGCAATTTCATTGTAGTTTTCATGGTATCTATCAAAAGATAATTCATCGTAAACCCACAACCCAATAAGTATAGCTACTGCCATCCCTATAGCCAACCCGCCGATATTGATAAAGGAGTACCCTTTATTCTTAATTAGATTGCGCCAGCCTATTTTGAAATAATTTTGAAACATGACATATTGATTTAAGTGTACTTGTTTTGATTTCCTGATTGCAAAAGGTCTGAGATAACTAAGTACCTGATACCAATAATTTAGCTTGGCTTTTAGCAATGATCTTTCCGCAAGCTTCGCATAAAACTGTTCTCCCAAGTCACCCTCAACTTCCTCGGCAAGCTCATCACGAAGGAACCAGTGCAGGAACCTTTGGGCTAATTTTGGCGGTATGGGAGATTTGGGTTTCAAATTATAGTATAGTTAATTTTTTATTCCGATTTTAAACTCTTTACAGGGTTCATTAATGCAGCTTTAATTGTTTGATAACTTACAGTTAGCATTACAATAAGTATTGTTATAATGCCCGGAACAAGAAACATCCATTCTTGTATTTCAATTTTATAGGAAAAACTTTGGAGCCAAAGATCAGTAGCATACCAGGCAAAGGGGATCGATATAATGATGGAGATAAACACTAATTTTACAAAATCTTGTGTTAGCGTCGCAATAATATCTGCGAAAGATGCACCAAAAACCTTTCTGATTCCGATTTCTTTATAGCGTTTTTCTGCTGTGAATGAAACCAAAGATAAAAGGCCCAAACAAGAGATTAATACTGCTAATACTCCAAAATAAATGATTACGTGTTTAACAACGATTTCATCTTTATAAAGCCTTTCATAGTCATCATCCAAAAAGTGATATTCGCATGGATATGTGGGAGTAAATTTCTTAAGCAGATTTTCTAAATCTGCAAGGGCTTCTTCTAAATGCCCTATTTGAGGTTTCACAAAAATATGTGTTTGTGTAAATTGAGGTCCTAAACATAAAATAAGAGGTGTAATAGTGGTATGAATTGATTTTAAATGAAAATCTTTCATTACACCAATAATATTTCCCTCACCGTTAACTGATTTGATTGTTTTACCAACAGGATTTTTCATTCCTAGTAGTTCGGCTGCCTTTTCATTAATTAGATATGCCTTGACATCTGATTGAATATCCTTAGAAAAATCCTTTCCATCCATAAGGGTTATATTCATGGTCTTCAGAAAGTCATAGCCGATGCGCATGAATGAAACTTCTGT
>JBCDJE010000090.1:0-10369 GCA_038748185.1 Bacteroidota bacterium | reverse complement strand
GATGGCTTATTTAAAATTCTCGCTTTTTTCCATTGTACAAATAGCTTGTTATGGCAAGATAAGCCCAGTAAAACGAATAAGAGAGTAGGTAAATACCTATAATAAAGTAACAGGTGATAATCAGTTTTTCAAGTAAGTCCATTAGCGATACGTTTATTGTTCTTTATCGATAAATAATGTGGTTTTTAAGGGTTTATCTATAGCATGAATTGCCTTAATTAAAGCTGTACTTTTTTCATTCATGCTTTGGCCACCCTTACAGACCAATACAAAGCCTTGAGCTATGCTTAGCCACTCTTCCCAATCTGGGCTATCCATAGCTGGAGGAACGGCAATGACGATACACTCTTGTTGTTGTAAAGCTTTTTGAGAGAATTCTACCCAATAACTTGGATGGAATAGCTCAAAAGGAGAAGTATTTATATCTGTATTTATTTGATAATTATCTCCATCTTTTATAGCTAAAGTATTACTAGATTGTTCAGGTAGTGTAATATTTTTAAAACTATCTATTTGGATATCTTTACCTGTAGCATTTAAAAATAGTTGCTTACCTGGGAAGGTCTTTAAAGAATCCATTAAGTTTTGAGTAAAACTATTTTCTATATCTTGCTTTGTTAATCCTGCCACCATAATCACACGTAACTCCTTAGGTAAGTCCATGATTTTTTTTCTTAATCGTTTGATTTCATGCACATTCTTATACTCCTCATCGAGGGTAATAAAAGGAGAAGTACCTGTAAGCTCTGTAAAGTGTTTTCCTGTGTAAACCCTTTTATCAAGTAATACAAATGCGATAATAAAAGCCGCTACAATCACGAAAGAAGCTATGCCTGCTCCACCAATCATGAATGCTCTTTTAGAACGTTCAGGCTCACGTGGAAGCGTAGGTGGGGCATAAGTAGTGATTTTCACATCGTCAGTACCCTGTTGAATTGTACGTACTAAATTTAACTTGCTTAACAATATGAGGTAAGACTCTTGTGCGGTATGGATTTCTGAGCTAAAAGTTGCTATGCTAGACTCAAGAGGAGCAAATTTTGCAGCATATGTATTTAAACGTTTTAATTCATTTTCTACTGCCGGAATCATGATGCCTTCCATCTCACTGTCAATTTCGTAACCGATATAACGCATCATTAACTCTTGTCTGGCTTGTGAGGGATCGTAAGGTACCTTTTGTACCATAGTTGCAATAGTGATTGAAATTTCATCTTTTAGACTATTGATCTGCTGTTTTAACTTACTTTTTTCACCTTCGTTTCCTGTAAAAAATAATAAGTTTTCATTTACCTTTCTGAGCGAATCTTTGAGCATACTAATTTTCCGATTTGAAACATCATTAAAGTTATATTTATCAGACTTTTGAAGATTTTCTTTTGCCATGTTAGCTGCCCTAGCATGTGCTGCATACGTCTCCTTTAATTGTGCCAGTTTTACTTCTATGTTTACAATTTGATTTACTATTGCTTTAGTATGCTCAGGTATATTGATAATGTTATTTTCAATTTTAAACTTTTCAAGTGTTTGTATTTTAGTATCTAGTTCTTTTTTAGCCTTATCAACTAATAGTTCTAATCGTGCTCTGTTATTTTCAATTTTCTTTTGCGCGATAAGTTGATATTGCTCAGTAATTATATCGAGGTAGCAACTAGCTAAAAAAGTTGACTTATAAGGGTTTTCACTTTCAATAGCTATTTCTACATAATTACTTTTACCAACTCGGTAAGCTTTCAACTGACTTTGTAATTCCTTTATGCTTAGTCTGTTGTTTTCAAGTAATAAAGTAATAGCAATATCAAGGGTGTCCTGAAGGTTTAAGAGTGTAAAATCTTTCCGTAAGCCACTAATTTTTTTGTAAATGCGGGCAGTATCAACTTGTAGTTCTGGGTTTTCTTCGAAAGAGAATAACTCATAGTTTCCTTCAAGGTGCTTCTTAAGCACCTCTAATCTCACCATTTCTGTTATCTTTCTCGACTTTATAACTTCAATTAAGTCATAAAAGAAAAGACTTGCTTCATACTGTTTAAATTCTCTGCCAGAGAGTGATATGTCTCCGGTTGTAGGTAAGTTCACTTGTAAGGTGGCTTTTGAAATATACTTTCTCTCTTGATTACGAGTAAGTAAAAAAACCAAAAGACCTGAAAGTAAAGGTACACAAATCACCCACAGCTTAAACTGCCAAAACTTTCTTACAATTACTTGAACCTTTTCTAAAAACATTTTGAAAAAAGACGTTTAGTAATTTGTTACTATACTTAACTCACTGCTAAATTTTTCAACACTTAGCTCGTGTTTAATCAAAGTACCTTTAGTTTCATGTACAGCATTTTGTACTTTCAAGAAGTCTTCTAGCTTTGCCTCGTTCCTTTCAAATTTTTGCTTTATGAGTGTAAAAGCTTGTTCTTGAGAGATAAGTAATTCTTGGCTAAGAGCCACCTGTCTTCTGGCTTGTACTAGCTCAAAGTATTTAAGAGTTATCCAGCTTTCAATATCATTAAGTGTAGCTTCCTTGTCTTGATCTGTTTTTTTTAGCTCACTTCTGGCGATTTTAATGCGCTGAGGTGTTGTTATCAATTTATGTAAACTTAACCGCAAACTGCCACCAACTTGAGGAATAAAACTACCAGTGTAAGAAGTTTCTCCATCCACTCCACTAACTTGCTGTTCCATGGAAAAGAACTGTAATCCTACATCAATACCAGAAAGCCAACTCAGTTTTTCAATAGCTAATTGCTTTTGCTGTTGAGATAACTTTTCATTTAGTGCTTTTGCAACGTGCGCGTTGTTAAGTGCAAGCGTTAAGATAGAATCTAATTCAGCTTTTTCGGTAGGCATTAACTGCGCTTTTAGTACCAAAGGAGAAATAGCAAAGAACAAGAAAATACATTTGCATAAAGCTTTCATAATATAGTCTTCAATGTTTTTAAATTAGCATAATTAGTTATGCTGCTAATCGATTTTCTTTTGATGAAGAAAGCTTTCTCTGATATTTTTCTTTGTAATAGGCATCTACTTTGATAAAGAAAGGATACTTAATAAGTAGATCTATCCACCAAACTAAGCTAATAATGATGCCTTTTATCATTAGTATTGGCTTTTTAAAATATCGCAGACGTGATTTAAAAAGTAATAATTGATGTTTTAGAAATACCTCTCTATAAATGGTTTGCCAAGGAGAATCATTTCTCCAAAATTTATAAAGTTCGGGGTCTTTGTGAAAAAGCATAAATTCACTTTCCAAAATTTTCATCCTATCAAGCATTTTAGTAAAGGGTACTTTCCTAGGAGGGTGTGAGACAATCATATCAGGAATAAACTTTACTACTCCTTCACTTCTAATTCTCCAAGCTAAGTCGGCATCTTCATTATGGGCGAAAGGAAAAGAATCGTCAAAACCTCCAATTTTTCTTAATATAGCCGTTTTGAAGGCCGCATTACAAGTGGGTACAGCTGGATGACCTTCTAAATTTTCTATTTGGTGTGTAAGTGGAGAAATAAGTGCATTATCTGTAATTGTTTTACCCTGTAAACCAACAATATCTTCTTCTTCAAAAACCTCTAATATAGTTTTTAGCCAAGAGTAACTTACTTTGCAATCGTCATCTGTGAGGGCTATAATAGGTGCTTTGGCTATTTCTATTGCTGCATTTCGTGCTTTAGCAGGATTACCTTTAGGTAAAGCGAGCCATTTAAGTGAAGGCATTTCCTTTTCCTGTGATTTTAATTTTTCTAAAGTATCATCTGTACATCCATCACAAACTACTATTACCTCATAAGTATCAGCTTTTAAAGATTGATGTTGTAAGCTTTTGAGCAACTCTAACAGTAGTTCGCTTCTATTATATGTGGCTATTACAACTGATATTTTAAAATTGTTTTTCATAGTGTTAAGTTCGTTTAGTGTTAGTTTTGCTATATATTTTTATCTAATCTTCTGGAATTTCAATTTTAGAAGTTCCCTTTGTTCTAATCCGAGACGAAGTATTTCTATCCATGAAGTTTGTAAGTAAGATTTCATAAGCTTATTAGTGTAGTATATCCCCCATATTTCTACTAGGAAAGGAACAAAAATTCCACCCCAGAGCCCCCAAAACCACATTGCTGCTACAGTAAGACTTATCCTTGCCAGACTACTAACCATAACTACTTTAGCTGTAAGTATGGGTTGATTTAGGGCATGTGCTAAGGTGCCAAATACACCGCCTATTGGTGCAAATAGTGCAGTGTGAATCAACAAAATAGTAATAATTGGAAGTGCTTCTCGGTACTGTTCTCCATGTATTTGTGCTATCCAGTAAGGTGATGTAAACATGAAAAATACGATACCAAAACCAAATATTAACCATAAACCAACTAGGGCACTTCCTAGTAATTTCTTCATATTTGGTTTATCTATTACTGCTAGTTCGTGTGCTTTGGCATTCACTAATGACTGAATAGCTCCATTAGGTAGTAATAGTAATTGGATATAACGGGCGGCCAATCCTACCCAAGCTACTTCTGAAAAGGTAAGTAGTAATCCACCCAACAGCATTTCTGCTCTAGCTGCAACACTTCCAGTTGTTTCTCTTAATAATCCAAAACCTGCATAAGGACGTATACTTTCAATGTGTGTGTGAGATACTTTGGCTTTTAGTACCTTAACCTTTTCTGAATAGTTGATAAAAGGCAATAAAGCTATAAACTTAGAAAATCCTATAGCGAAAGTCAGTGCTATAAGGTCGAATTGATAGTAGTAGCATAAAAAAGTGCTGAAAAGTGTTAAACTTACAGCCAAAGATTGAGCTTTTAGGTAGTCTTGAGTTTGTAATGTACCTTGCCATAGAAACATTTGCCATCGAAAGATAGCAGTACTTAATGAATAAATACCATAAGCAATATACCATTCAAGAAATACACCTTTTTGCCAATAAGAAATTATATGTAATAAAATAAATACACTTATTTCTATGGTTAAAGTAACCAAGAAATTAAGCTTCCTATGACTGAATTGTTGATGTAAAGCTCCATTACAAGCAAACTTAACTAGCGCTGTTTGAGTAATACCTTCCCTAATTTTAGCCTGTATGGCAGCGATTGCCATAATCCACATCCATTTTCCTGCTGCCTCTGTTGTGTAGTTTAGAGTAACAAAAGTAGTAATGCCAAAACCCGCAGCAAACTCTAATAAATTCCCCGATAATGTATGCGATATTTTTTTAATTGAAATCATATATAAGTTATAGAACTGTACTAGTTACTAAAAGCAAGCCTTATATTAGAATGCTGATTATCAATACATTACAATGAATGTATTTTCTACTGAATAGAGCTTTTCTAAAAATTGGAATTCAAAAAAGCCGATACAATTAGTCTATATCGGCTTTGCATTATTGGAGAATTGATAATATGATGGATTTAACTTGTAAAATCTAGAATTTCCCTTTTGCTATTTTTTTGATAAAAATTTATAGCTAAGAACTTATCGGAATACCTAAACCTATTTTCGTATCGGTTTGTGTTCTTTCTTTTCCTTTCATTCTATTTTTGAGATATTCTGTTCCCACTTCCCAGAGTGCCTTGCTAAATCCTAAAATTTCCTTTTTAATACTTCTTTCAGGAAAAGTTTGCCTAATCATTTCAGGAAGCCATCTACCCGATTCGGTTAGTGGCAAAGTAGTGGTTTCAGGATCAATTTCAAAATCAATTTCATTTTCCCACTCATAACGCAAAGTAAGCAAATTGCCATGTGTTTTAATGAGTGCTTTATAAGCAAGGGAATTTTTAGGTAAATGATATAAAAATACATCTCCGGCATCCATAGTAGGTGTTTGCATGCCAAGTTTTTCTTTTGAACAAATTACAATTTTATTATCTTTTTCAATAGAAATCCATCTATGAGAAGCTTTTGGTGCTAGGTATTCACCTAGCAGAGAAGGAACTTCAATATAACCTCTTTTTGCCACCCTCGTCATTTCTTTTAAAAATTTTGCTGGGTTTTCCACATGTTCAAGAACATGGCAGCAAATAACATAATCAAAAACATTATCTTCAAAAGGAAGATTTTCTCCATCGGCATTGACAAATTTTTGGTGTGGTAAAATATTAAGATTTCCACTTCTATGTCCATCATTTAATATATATTTATCCACAACTACATTAGCCCTTGGGTGTGGGTTATGACCACCACCTATTTCCAAAACACGATCTCTTGAATTAATACTTAGTTTAAAGCGAGAATTCGGATTATTTGTTTTCATAATAATATTTTTTGGTTAGGTTTTTCTTTAATCAAGTTTTAAGGTTATAACTGATAAATTTGAAACATCTCTTCCGCGGTCTTCTCCCAAGAAAACTGAGCGGCATTTTCAACTGCTTCATTTTCGAGTCGTGTTTTCAAGTTTGGTTTTTCTGCCAAATTGATAACTGCTTGAGCCATTGTCTCAGGTGTTGGAGGGCAAAGAATTGCACCTTTTTGTAATATTTCGGCAAGCGAACCAGTATCTGAAGAAATAACTGCTGTACCGCATGCCATTGCTTCTAAAGGAGGAAAACCAAAGCCTTCATATAAACTCGGATATAGAAATACATCAGCTTCACCAAGAAATTGTCTCAGTTGAGTATCAGGTATAAAACCTCTGAAGTGGACATTTTTTTCTAATTTGTATTTTTTAACCAGATCAGGAAGCACGGTGCGATCAGCATTTCCACTGCCTATTTCTAAATCAAATTCAAAATTTTCGGCTTTTAATATCCTTGCAATTTCTATTAAGGCAGTAGCATTTTTATGTACAGCTCCTAATCCGCCGATGTACCGAATATTGAAACGCGCATGTTTGGGCTTTTTTTCTAACGGAAATAGTGTTTTATGGCTTATACCGTTGTATGCAACCTTTATCTTCTCATCCTTAATACCTACTTTCTCAATCAAGTCTTTTTTTGAAGTGTGAGAAACAGTAACAATGTTGTCGGCATATTCAGCAGCCTTTTTTATTTGGTATCTAAAAACTTTGGTATTTAACCAAGACGTATGAGGATAAAGGAGTGGAATAGCATCATGTATAGTTACCACTTTTCGCTTGCTTTTCCCTTTGCCAGACCATAATAGCGCTGTAAAAGCGTCAATATTATCAGCATGCCAAACTTCACTGTCTGTTGTTTGTAGTGTTTTCTTCAAGTAATAAGGCGCTACTACATGTTTAAGATTTCTGAAAGAACGATGCGGAAAAGCATGTACATAAGTTTCTTTGCCCGGGTTTTTCCTAAAGAGTTGGATATGGCTATCCTTGCTGTTTACAGCAGCTGCGAGCTCTTCAGTATATCTTCCGATGCCACAATGGCTGCTTAAACATGATAGAAAAGTGATTTTCATAGTTTTTATTAATTTAGGCTATGAGTTGATAAATAGTTTCAGTTTGTTCAGCGGTTTTTTCCCACTGGTACTGCTGCACCCATTCGGAACCTTTTGCGATTAATTTCTTTCTAGCAATGTCGCTTTCTATAAGTTGAGAAGCTTTTTCTACAAGGTCGTCTTTATCGTAATCAAAAAGATTCGCACCTCCTCCAGAAATTTCTTGTAATGCACCACCTTTTGCACACAAAACAGGTGTACCACACGCCATAGCTTCAAGCGGAGCAAAACCAAAACCTTCATATTCTGAGGGAAAAATAAATAAGTCGGCTTGTCTATAAAATTCCGGCATTTCTTCGTCAGGAAGATAACCTGTAAAGCGAATATTTTTTATTCCGAGTGAAATGGCATGAGATGGGGAAGACGTTCTTTCAGGAAAAGCACCGGCAATTTTTAACTGTAAAAAAGGGTATTTTTCTTCTAAATCCTTATATGCTTCAAGTAATAACTTTAAGTTTTTCCTAGGACCTAATCCTCCTGCATAAACGATGGTAAAAACTTCATGATGATTTTTAGATAACGTATTTGCATTGGAGTATTTAACTGTGCTTTCAACCGAGTTTCCAATTAGGTTAATATTGAATCGGTTGAAATCGATGCCGTTGTAAACAGTATGTACTTGCTTTTCAGGAATGTTTCCATACTCGATAGCATCCATTCTAGCTTTTTTAGAAACTGTGATGATGGGTACACCTAATTTTTTAAACCTGGAAATTGCCCAAGCGTAGTACTTTGTGTAATGAGAATTTTTTTCTTTAACATGCATAAGAGAGACATCGTGCATGGTTACAACAAATTTTTTCTTGATGTAAGAAACAGCAAGACCTGAAAGAAACCAATGAGCATGATAAATAGCTTTATTATTCTGTAAAGCAAGTTGTTTGCTTATAAAAAGGGGTAAAATGTAAGGATGGAGTGAACCTAAAGACTTGTATCTAATAGGTGTTACCCAGCTTTCTGTATCAACATGACTATCCTTATATCCCTTTTTTGCAGGCTTAAATAAATGCACCTCTCTACCTTTTTCCTGCATTTTTTGAGAGAGTTGGTAACCGTACTGACCTATACCTGAAAGGAAATGTTGACAGCTTACCATATTTATTTTTGTTTCTTTCATTGTAAAGTGGTGTTTCTTATAGTTTTATCTGTTTTCATCTTTTTCAAACTCATGTTCACTTTATTATTGGGTTTTACCAATTTAATGAGCATAGCTACCCAAATCCAGAAGAGTAAATTGGATGGTAACTTGCCAATGATATCCTGTGCTGTTTCTACAACAGTAATCGGTACTATTGAAGCAATAATTGCAATACTCATTAACCTTCTTTCTTGATATTCTTCAGCAATATGCTTGCATCTTTCTTTTAATTGTAGTTGCCCGAATATGCTGTGCCATAAAATCACTAGCCATAGTAATAGATACAATAAAAAGCCTATCCATCCCATTTCCACAGCTACTCGTACATATCCTGAGTCTGGAGGGAAGTTAGCCAGAAATGTACCAGGTGAGAATCTTTGCCCCCAAACTCCAGTAGAACCCAATCCACCACCCATAGGGTGCGCCAATATCCAAGGAGTTATTTTTGCTCTATTTTCTTCCCTTATATTAAACGATTCATCTTCGCTGCCTTTAAAAGTTGATTGAATTCTTTGTATATGGTAATTATCTGAGGGTGTGATTAAAACTAAGATAAGGCCTACACCTGCAACAGCACTAAACATATAAAATTTAATATTTCTGGAAAGACCAACTACAACTATCAAACTAATTGGTAGTACGGCAAAACCCGATCGAGCACCTGAAAAAACGAGTGCTGTTACTGCTAATAAAGACGTAATTAAAATGATAAATTTTTGCCAAAATGCATATTTAGTACCAAGCAATAGCCAACATGCAACCGTCATATATGCCATTATAACGCCGTAATGTGCCGGTGAACCCATTGTTCCGAAAGAACGCCATCTCCCTTGTATAAATACCAGATGAACAGCATCGTGCTGTATAATATAATTCATCTCAAAGGGAAAATACCCCAAAATAAACTGAGCAACACCCCATGCAGCAGAAATACATGTTAGTATGATAATGAAAAAGAATAATTTTTTTATTTCTGCTAGATTGTGCAGGTTTCTATACGTGACAAAAAATATCATAATATACCCAAGTGCAGGTCGCATTACATAAAACCAGGCTAGCCTAGAAGCTGCAATTGGGTTTGCTAATTCTATCAAGTGCCAAGCACTCCACACTACAATCACCCAAGTAATTGGACTACCAAACGCTTCTTTCCAACTGTTTTTCCAATAGCAATCATACAATAAGGTGAGTATCATGACTAAAATGCAAAAATCCATTAGTAAGCCTATTGGCAAATTAGGTATCAGCTTAAGAAATGTATTCATAAAGAAAGCAATAGATACCATCAAATACACACCAAAAAGCTTGCTTACCATTAAGTTCACTAATAAAGGAATGCCTATTGCTAGAAGGATGGGCAAAATGAAAAAAAGCCAATTAACTTTTGCAATAGCGAGTGCTACCAACAACGAAGTGAGCGCTGCAGCAACGAGTAACCATTGCCAGCTGTATACTTCTGCATTCTTCTTAAAAGATTGTGAAATAGTACCTATTTCCATGGTAGTACAACTATTATCATTACAATTTATTAGGTACATATAAATAGTTATGCCAAGATATTTTTCTGTATAATATACTGATAATCAAAATATTAATTATTTCGATAATAAATGTTTTTATAGTAAATAGAAGGATTCTATTTTTTGGAATCTAAAATAATAGGCTTTATAAGAAATGAGAGTTAAGTGAGGCATAAAAGGAACTAAGATAATTTTATCAGTAGTTTAAAATTTGAAACTATAGAATTGATGTTTTTCATCCAGAGATTTTGGTATTTCAAGATATTTGGATTTTGCCAAAAAATATTTGTTTCATTATAGGAGTTAGATCAAAGGTCT
>JBCDJE010000089.1:0-10402 GCA_038748185.1 Bacteroidota bacterium | reverse complement strand
GAAGAAATTGATATACTAATAGAAGCTTTACAGAGAATCGCTGAAAGATTTTCGGCCAAAGTGAGTAAAGTGTCCTGAATTTAAAATATTAATATTTGAACTGAAATGTCTATTAGGCAAATACAAGAAGAGATTATTGACGAATTTGCAATGTTGGCTAGTGACAGAGAGAGTACCATCTTCTATATTATGGAGTTAGGAGAAAAACTAGCCCCATTAGTAGAAACATCAAAACTAGACGAAAACCTAATTAAAGGTTGTCAATCAAAGGTTTGGCTTACAACTGATTTTAAGGATGGTAAAGTACTATTTAATGCTGATAGTAATACTGCTATTACTAAAGGGTTGATTAGTTTATTAGTACGTGTACTGAATGCTAGAACACCTGATGAAATTATTGATACAGATTTATTTTTTATAGATAAAATCGGGATGAAGCAGTTAGTCGGGTCGCAACGATCAAACGGATTGGCTGCTATGATAAAACAAATGAAGTTATACGCCTTGGCATATAAAGCACAAGATGCGAGATAAATAGTAAAAAAATTAATTGAAAAAAATGGTAGTAACAGAAAAAGAACTAAAAAAACAGGTAGTTGATGCAATAAAAACGGTTTATGACCCAGAGATACCTGTCGACATATATGAACTTGGGCTTATTTATGAGGTTAGTGTTTTTCCAGTGAATAATGTGTACGTACTAATGACTTTAACTTCTCCGGCTTGTCCATCAGCTGAGGAAATCCCCGGTGAAGTTGAAACTAAAATAAAAAATATTGAAGGAGTAAATGAAGTAACCGTTGAACTAACATTTGATCCGCCATATACCCAAGATATGATGTCAGAAGCGGCAAAATTAGAGCTTGGCTTCATGTAATACACTAGTAATGCTTCAATACAGGAAATATAAAAATAACTTAAATTGTATAAATCTAAATAAATCGAATATGTATCCAGAACATTTAACTGCTCCAATGAAACAGGAGCTTGTTTCAAACGGAATAAAAGACCTTACTACACCAGACGAAGTAAGTGAATTATTAGAGAAGAAAAGTGGTACTACTTTATTAGTAGTGAACTCAGTTTGTGGATGTGCTGCCGGAACGGCAAGACCAGGTGTAATACATGCGTTAGAAACGTCTACTAAAAAACCTGAGGCAACAGCTACAGTATTTGCTGGAGTTGATTTTGAAGCTACTGCTAAAGCTAGAGAATATTTATTACCGTACCCCCCTTCTTCTCCATCAATAGGTTTATTTAAAGATGGCAAGTTAGTACACTTTGTAGAAAGACACCATATTGAGGGGCGTTCAGCAGAGATGATTTCAAGCCATCTTAATGCTGTATTTGAGGAGTTTTGCTAAAATAACTTGCTAACTCATTCAAGAAAGACAGGCTATCAAGTCTGTCTTTTTTTATTACTGCTGAGATATAGATTTCTACCAATATCCGGTAAGAACTTTTCAATAGTCTATAATTGTAACTATATCAATTATAAAAGGCCTTAATAGGTATGTTGCACTTCTTAAGTATTAGGTCGATTAGCTGGTTCAAATAAATTTTAGCAACTTTGTAATCTGATAATTCTTATAGCAGTTAGAAACCTTAACAACAATTAGCTTGTTTCCAATGAGTGCCTAATATGAAACAAGAAATGCTAAACAAATCGTTAGCTGATTAAAAAATTAAGATGGCAGTAGTTCCTTATAAAGAAGAAAAGGCTAGTAAAAAGCAACAAGTAGCACAAATGTTTGATAACATTTCTGCAAAATACGATTTTCTAAATCATTTTTTGAGTCTTGGTATTGATATATATTGGAGAAAGCGGGCTATTAATATGCTCAAAGTGCATAAGCCACAATATATTCTTGATGTAGCTACTGGCACAGGTGACTTGGCAATAGAAGCTATGTCTTTAAAACCCGAGAAGGTTATAGGAATAGATATTTCTGAAGGAATGCTTTCTTTTGGCCGTAAGAAGTTAACAAAACTAAAACTAGAAGATAAAATTGAACTCCAAATAGGTGATTCGGAAAACCTTTCTTTTAAAGAAAATACATTTGATGCTATTATAGTATCTTTTGGCGTTAGAAACTTTGAAAACCTTGAAAAAGGGCTTTCAGAAATGAAAAGAGTGCTAAAAGATAATGGCACTTTAGTTGTACTTGAATTTTCTAAACCAACAGTTTTTCCCTATAAGCAACTTTACAATTTTTATTTTAAAAACATTTTGCCTTTAGTTGGTAAAATTATTTCTAGGGACCAAGCCGCTTATACTTATTTACCTGAATCTGTTCAAGAGTTTCCTTATGGTAAGGCTTTTACAGGTATTATGGAAAAGCTCGGCTTTAAATCAGTAAAATGCAGACCTTTAACATTTGGGATAAGTTCAATTTACGTTGGGCAAAAGTAATCGTAGTTGTAATATTGTTTATTAATGTTGCCTCGCCACTCTTTGCGCAAAGAAATGGAAGCGGACTTACTTTAAGAAGGCTTAATTACGATGAAAAGAAAATGCATTATGGCTTTCAGATTGGTATTTTTACTACAAACCTGAACATAAATCATTCTGAACATTTTGCACAAGGTTTAGACAGCGCAGTAGCTATATCTCCAAACAGACATGTAAGTTTTTCTTTGGGCTTTATCGTAAATCGCTCTTTAGGGAATGAGCTGTGGGATATCAGGTTGTTACCAAATGTATCTTTCTATGCGCATTCAGTAGAATACTTTTTTGACTCAGACCAAGTAAGTGGGAATGAGGGAGGCGAAAACTTATCTGAAGGGACAAAGGAGTTAGTCCTTATTGAGAATGCCACAACCTTTTTTGAGTTACCTATAATGTTTAAATACAAATCTATCAGAAGGAAAAATCATCGATTTTACTTAATTGGAGGCGTTACGGGCTCAATAGGTGTAGGTGGAAAGAAAGGTGGTGAAGATCCTAGAAATTTAGGCCTAAACAATTATAATTTTGAAGTATCTTACGGCATAGGATATGATGGTTATATGCAATTCTTTAATTTCGCTCCTGAAATTCGATTTTCACATGGCTTGGTAAATGCACTCAAGTCGAATGATAATATCTATACTAATAACCTCGACAGAATTACTACCCATAAAGTATCACTTTACCTCAATTTTGAAGGGTAGTTAATTGGATTTTTCTTTGTAGGCATAAAAACACAATCCCCTACCAAAAGCAGGGGACTGTTTCCAAACATTACTTATTATGATCGTATTTTCATAATCTCTATAAATGATAGGATAAAAGGTAAACCCTTGGGTTCAAAATTTTATTTCTATAATAAACAATCTAAAGAATAAGCTACTTTTGTTGTTTTTAGGGATGATATGGTTTTTATCCCGCTATTTTTCTAAGAAAAAAATGTCATAATTTTTTTAGGCAGCCTATAAACTAGTTTAAATGAAGCTGATAAAAGTAGGTGGGGCTACACTGAATCAAGTCCCAATACATTGGGAACATAACCTATCCAATATATTAGGAGCAATAAGACTCGCTAAAGAAAAGAAAGTTAGCATTCTTTGCTTACCTGAATTGTGCATTACTGGATATGGTTGTGAAGATGCCTTTTACGCTCCTGGGGTACATGCTACTTCAATAGAAATACTACAAAAGATAGTACCAGAGACAAAAGGGATAGTTGTTTCTGTTGGCTTACCTATTATGTATCAAAACCATATTTTTAATGTGGTTTGTTTAATCTCCGATGGTAAGATTTTGGGTTTTGTAGCCAAGCAATACCTTCCGGGCGATGGGATTCATTATGAACCTCGGTGGTTTACTCCTTGGCAAGAAGGTACGCAATCTGCAATTAATCTAGATGGTACTGATTATCCAATTGGAGATATTTTCTTTGAAATTAGTGGTATAAAAATAGGGTTTGAAGTTTGTGAAGATGCATGGGTATCTAGCAGACCTGGCGTAAAACTTCATCAATATGGTATTGATATTATCTTAAATCCTAGTGCCAGTCATTTTGCATTTGATAAATTAAAAGTTAGAAAAAGATTTGTACTTGAAGGGTCAAGAGCTTTCGGTTGTGCGTATGTATATGCTAACATGTCGGGAAATGAGGCGGGCAGGGCTATTTATGATGCAGGAACATTGATTGCAAGTGCTGGAGAACTCAAGGCTGTTGGGGAACGCTTGATTTTCGATGATGTGCGAATTACAGCTGCAGTAATCGATATAGAAGATAACAGAGTAAAACAGGCGCAGAGCAGCGTACAATTCAAGTTTACTGATTTATCGAATATTTGTATATCTCATCAATTTAGTTTTCCTGAAATTTTACCAGAGGAGACCGAAAAAGAAGACAAACCATGGGAAAGTAGTCCTTTTATAAAAGAAGAGGAATTTACTAGGGCAGTGAGTTTGGGCTTGTTCGATTACATGCGGAAAAGCTATTCAAAAGGTTTTGTGGTTTCTTTAAGTGGAGGGGCAGATTCTGCTGCGGTTGCTTCTATCTGTTCCATGATGATCCGCTTTGGCATTGAAAGTATTGGCATAGAGCAATTTAAACAAAAGCTATCCTATTTTGAAGAAATTCAACCTTGCAATAGTGCAGAAGGAATTGCAGAAAAAATGATTACCACCGCCTATCAACCCACTGAAAATAGCGGAGAAATAACCAGAAACGCAGCAGAATCTTTGGCTAAGGCAATCAATACTACCCATTATGAATTGGATGTGAATCCAATTTTTAAGAATTACTGTAATGCTATAGCTGATAACTTGGGGAGGGAACTAAGTTGGGAAACTGATGATATTGCCCTCCAAAATATACAAGCAAGGGTACGCGCTCCAAGTGTGTGGATGTTGGCCAACATAAAAAATGCTTTATTGCTTTCAACAAGTAATCGCTCAGAAGCAGCAGTTGGTTATGCTACTATGGATGGTGATACCAGTGGTGGTCTAAGCCCTATTGCTGGAATAGACAAGGCATTCCTAAGAAAATGGTTACGTTGGCTCGAAAAAGAAGGCATTTCAGGACATATAAAGATTCCTGCGTTAAGTGCTATTAATGCGCAACAACCTACAGCAGAATTGCGCCCATCGTCTGCCAATCAGACCGATGAAGCAGATTTAATGCCTTACGATTTATTAGATGCTATTGAAGAAGCTGCCATAAGGGATAAAAAAATGCCATTAGAAAGCTTTCTTTTGTTACAGAATGAATTTACTCAATACTCAGCCCTTCAACTAAAAAATTGGGTTATCCGCTTTTACAGATTGTGGAGCCGAAACCAATGGAAACGAGAACGTTATGCCCCTTCTTTTCATTTAGACGATAAAAATCTAGATCCTAAAACCTGGTGCCGCTTCCCCATTTTATCAGGTGGTTTTGTGTACGAGATAAAGCAGTTAGAGGAGTATTTTGGGAGTAATCAATAGTTTTCATAGCATTTTAAAACAGAGTGCTTTTGCCTTAAAGTGAAGTTTAAGATAGGTTTTAGGCCTGAAAATAATGTTCCAAAACAGCCTCTCAATTTTTTTGAGAGGCTGTTTTTTTTAATATTTATTTGGGATAGTATGATATATAACGTATAATTACGCTATAAAACGTAAATAGCAGATATTGGAGAAGCTTACAAAAAAAGAAGAGGAGATTATGAACCTTATCTGGAAGCTAAAAAGAGCTTTAGTAAAGGATATAATAGCAGAGTTGCCTAAGCCGCATCCTCCACATAGTACTGTATCTTCTGTAGTTCGGATATTGGAAAAGAAAGACTTTGTAAGCCATGAGACTTATGGAAAGACTCATCTGTATTTTCCGAAGGTGAGTAAATTAAACTATCGGAAAAGAACATTTAAGGATTTGATGGAAAAGTATTTTGATGGATCTTATAAGCAACTAGTTTCTTTTATGGTGCAAGAAGAACTCAATGAACAAGAAGCAGAGGAACTGAAAAAACACCTTCAGCAACAACTTAAAAAGAAAAAATCATGACAGCTTACTTTCAATACTTGCTTGATGTAAACCTTGGTTTGATTTTACTCTACTTAGGTTACAGATTTTTTTTGCATAAAAGCCAACATTTTACAGGCATACGGTTTTACTTTTTGGTAGGTGTGTTTGCCTGTTTCTTACTCCCATTTTTAGAGATGGATGCTCCTGAATGGTGGGAGCCGGTAACACTAGATTCATCAACTTTAAATGTATCTGTTGAGCTCAATCCTGAAAGTAGCATAGATCAAACCTCAAAGCCCATTGATAGTCGGTTATTCTTATCAGATATAATTACCATAATTTACACATTAGTAACTTTTCTATTTATAGTGCATTTGCTGTTTAGAATTGTAAAACTTTGCTTCCTTATAAAACATAGCAATCGAATAAAAAATGAAAGCTACAGAGTAAATCTATCTACTGCTAAAAGCTTCACGTTTATGCGGTATGTGATTTTAGGTAGTGAGTGGGAAAACCTCCACGAAAACGCGAAAGCCTTGGTATTAACGCATGAAAACTGGCATAGGCAGCAGTTACATTCTTTAGATATTTTACTACTTCAGTTTATTCAAGCTTTCTGCTGGTTCAACCCTACTGTTTGGATGTTAAAAAAATCCATTGCCTTGAACCATGAATTCTTAGTTGATGATCAAATGATAAAAGATGGTATTTCTATAAATGAATATTCTTCATTATTAATCGAGCAAGCAGTTCCTGAAAAGGAAAATGCTATTATTCAACCTTTTTCCCAATCTTCCTATCTTAAACAAAGAATTGATATGATGACTGAATTTAAATCCAAAACTCATGAGAGAATCATTTGGTTGGCAGCCCCAATTTTAATGATGATGCTAATTGCCAGCAACCTTACAGATTTTAATAAAGATGGGCTTTTCAAAGATTTAGAATCAGCAGAGAAAGAAGAATTCACCCTTTTCTTTGGAGAAGAGCAAATTAACTTAGATGAGGGTATTTCTAAAGCGCAACTGCTCAATAATCAAAATGAAACCTTTAGGTTGATTATTAGGAAGGATTTTGCCAAAAATATAAAATTAATAGAGCTTATGGGAGCTAAAGAAAGACGAGCAATAGAAACTTTGCAATATGGGGAGGAATCTCTAAAAAATAATGGTGCAGAAGAAATTCGATTTAATTTAATGACCACTAAATTTACTAAGGCGCTACAAACTGATGGTACCTGCCGTTTAATTATTTTATTTGAATACCTTAAACCGGAATTAGAGCAAGAATATTATGATAGGTTGAAAGCTGATAAACCAGAATCTGAGCAAGAATATCATGAAGGGTTGAAAATTGAACCAAAGGGCCTTGTCTCTTTTGTAAATACAGACGAGTATTTAAGTGAGAAATATCCTGATCTGGTTGAAAGAAAGATTTATACTACCCGTATTAGATGATATAGGAAGTTGTTTAAGTAAAACAAATATAGTCGCTAGTTTATACTTAGTGGCTTTTTTATTATAGATTAGAAATTTTTGACTGAACTAAAGTGTATATTTCTAAATTGGATTACAAAATAATTTGATCTATTTATAACGCAAGTTCATTCATCCCTTCTCAAACCTCAATCTAACTACTTCTAAACTTTCCGTAGAGCCTACTAAGTTTACTAAATCGTGTAAACGTAAACGTGTATAACCATGCGAAATAATGGTTTGTGATCCTCTTTTAATAGATAAAATAATTGTATCGGGAGGTAACCTTAAATCCCTTAAAAATACACCGTGTAATTGTGGGTCAGATACTTCAATTTCAGCTGTCCCTTGCCCTTCTTCCATTCCTAATAGAAGTGAAGTAGTAGTAGGAGAGCGTACAAACTGATCAAGTAAACTTACTATAGCCGTTGATGGATCGACTACTTTTGCCCCTAACTTGTGGAAATAGTCTAAATTTTTCCGATCATTCAATCTTACAATTAAATCTTTTGTACCAAAATTTTCGTAGGCAAGCTCGCAAATGTTATAATTTTCTTTATCAGAAAGCATGGTAACAATTACCTCTGTTTCTTCAGCGCCCAATTCCTCCATTACATCTTTTGTAAATGCGGGTACAATTTTAATATCAACGTCAGTAGTATTTGCTAGGTCGAGATTCGAAATAGTAGTTACAATTTTAGATTCCCAACCATTCTTTTTTAGTAATCTTGCTAATGCAACAGATTTCCCTTCCAAACCAAAAATAATGGCATCTCGAATGCCCTCATAAAATTGTCCACTTGCTTTAATATGATCTTCCTTAAGATGCACAATTGCCCACTTAAATAAAGGCGGTCCTACAATTTGGTTTAATACAATTACAGAAATGAGTAAAGTGGCAAACTCATTCCCCCAAGAAGGGAACTCATTGGCAATTTCTGTAACTAAACCAATTCCAACTCCTGCCTGAGTTACATAAGGCATCCAACTAATTTTATTCATACTCCACGAATCTCCTGCAAGGCTACCACCAACAAATGCCCCGATAATTAGTGAAATTAATCTAACTGCAAAAAGGAGCAGTGCTATCGGCCAAACTGTAATTAAAATATCTAGCGACATTGTTGCCCCTGTAAGTGTGAAGAAAGCTATATATATAAAAGGGCCCGTTTGATGGATGATATTAAAGAATTCCGCCTTATTTCTGCTGTAATTGGTAATTAGGAAACTACCAATAATGCAAATTAAAAGTGGCTCAAGATGTACATGAACGCCTATATAATCATAGGAAGTTTCATTTACAAAATGAGATAAGTAATAGATACTATAGCCTGAGAAGAGTAAGGCAATGGTTTTAACTTGCAGTGGCAATGTGGTCTTTAAAATCAGTTCTATAAACTTAGACAGCAAGTAACCAATAAGTCCTGAAACAACTAATTCTGCAACTAAAACGATAAAAAGTGTAAGATCAAAGGCTGTATTACTAATGAAAGCTCCTGCTAATGAGAAATTTACAGCAAAAAGTATAATAACTAAAACATCTTTTAATACTGTGACACCCAAGGAAGTTTGTGTAAAAGGTCCTTTAGCTCTCATTTCATTAATTACTGCTATGGCTGAAGATGGAGAACGCGCAACAAAAATGGTAGCTGCTAGAATAGATACAGCTACTTTACCACCCTTTCCCATATCCTTCATAAACGGAATTACTTCTGAAAGAAAATAGACAACAAAGGCACCAAGTATGAATGTAACTGCAAACTGCCCGAAAGTCATCCAGATAATATTTCTGAATCTGCTTCTTAATTCTTTTAAGTATAATTCTGCTCCGGCTGCAAAGGCGATAAAAGCCAAAGCTGTCTCATTTATAAAAAGTAAGTCTTTTGCAGCTTGTTTAGGGATAAGATTTAGTACATAAGGTCCTGTGATAATACCAGTAATTAAAAGGCCAGTAATGAGTGGTAATTTTATTTTTGGGAAAAAATAGGATATACGGTCAGAAGCTACCAATATTACCAGAAAACCAAAAATGAGTTGTAAAGTATCAGGGTTTATGTTCATAAAATTAGATCAACTACTGCGCTTCAGCTCTAAAATAATATTAGCCAAAATTAGATTTAATTCATTAAAAAACAGTATCTGTTAGCAGTAAAGCAATTTATTATTTTTCAGTGAGGAACTGTTATTAAGAAAATAATAATTCTTTAATTTACACTTTTAATGTGGTTAAAATACTTAAATAAATGGGAAAAGTAGGTATTATAATGGGTAGTAAGTCTGACTTAACAGTAATGTCAGAAGCTGCGAAGATACTAGAAGCACTTAAAGTAGATTTTGATGTGACCATAGTCTCAGCACACCGTACTCCTGAAAGGATGTTTGAGTATGCAAAAAATGCTAGAGCTGAAGGAGTAAATGTAATTATTGCCGGAGCTGGTGGAGCTGCCCACTTACCTGGTATGATTGCTTCTCTAACCACATTACCTGTTATAGGTGTTCCAATAAAGTCAAGAAATTCTATTGATGGTTGGGATTCTGTTCTCTCTATTTTGCAAATGCCCACAGGTGTACCTGTAGCAACAGTGGCTTTAGATGGAGCTGGAAATGCCGGTATTTTAGCAGCACAAATTATTGGAAGTATAGATAATGATTTAGCAAAAAGGCTTAATGATTTTAAAGAAGAACTAAAAGCTAAAGTATTAGATACTGTAGCAGAAATAGAGAAAAACGGATGGAAAGGCAAAAAAATAGGATTTAGCTAGTATGAGCTAAACCCCTCTGAGACTAATTCATTAAATAATTTTGAGAGGCATAATATCGGCATCGATACTATCGTAGTTTTTTAGTAGCTTTTGTGTATAGCTCAACTTGCCATTTGGAACGATAAGAAAAAGTTTGCCGTCTTTAAATTGGGCAAAAGCAGAAAGTAAACTCCATTTATCAATTAGTTTCTTTTGTATTTGTTTTTTTTGGTTTATATTGTTTTTTTTT
>JBCDJE010000088.1:0-10471 GCA_038748185.1 Bacteroidota bacterium | reverse complement strand
TGTAATTTTTAATATTTTCCTCATAATCGTCAACACCAAATTTATTACCTTTCATTTTTCTAAGTAATACTAAAGCTTTGTCAAATTCACCATCATACATATAAGCGAGGGCAAGCTTTGTATTTATCCATTCATAAGTACTATCTATTCTTATCCCTTCTTGGGCTAGTGTTTTTGCTTCACTTATATTACCTCTTAGTAATTCATAATAAGATAGAGAATTACAATTATCAGCAGCTCTTCTTTTTATGATCATCTCTCTTTCGGCAGAAACGTGGTAACTTTCATTATTTTTAATGTTTAATATTACATCATCGTAAATATGCTTAACCTTAGAAAAAGCTTCAATTCTTTCTAGGGGAGGTCGTCTACTCCATTTTTGAGAAATGTACTGTGCAAGAAATAGTTTTTCATTTAAACCAACCGGGTGAAAAAAAACAGTAAAATCTATTTCTTCTCCTTTTTCAAAAAGTATATCGGCGATAGCCACTTCAGAGTAAATAGTTCTATAGGCTACCGAATCATTTATTTTAGTGTATAGTTGAGACGCTTTCTCATAGTTGTTTACTCTTAGCACAGAATCGAAAGTGTTTTCTGCCTCTTTCTTAAAATATGCTGCATAAGTATATAGTTCTGATGAATCATTTACTGTAAGAATGGTATTAAAATCATCCAATAAGCCAATCCTGATTTTATCGACTGCTGCCATCTTGAGTGTGTCAGCATTTACTTTAAGAAGCCACTCTTCAATATTTCTTTTTAATGCAGGAGGATTAGCGCTATTTGAAGCTAAAACGGCATTAAAGAGGGTATCTTTGAATATCCACTTTTTTACTAATTTATCCTTTGATGCAGTAAGTAATTGCTTACGGTCAGGTAGAAATAAAACCTCAGTGATTTCTTTTTGATGTGATTTTAAGCTGGCTAGTTGATTGCCTTTGTTTGTTTCCCAAATAGTAACAGTGCCCTTAGTATCAGATTTCAATAAGTAATCTGACTTTGGTGAAAGGATTAGTTTATCAACAGCTTCACCATCTTCCAGTAAATCAATTTCCATACTTAATTCTCCATTAAGCTTCCATAAAGCTGCAGAACCATTTTGAGAATAAGTAAGCACTATATCATTATTGCTTGCCAATAACATAGAGTCTATACCAGAATTGAATTGCTTATAAGTCATCAACTCTGTAAAAAATTTCCCTTTAATGTCTTCTAATCTCACCTTTTTATCAGTTGTTTTCATAGCCACCAAATTGTTATCTGAGGTGAGCTTAATCATAGCAATTTCTCCATAAGACTTAATGATTGCACCATTTGGTAAATCCCATATAGCTGCAAATCCTTTGCTATCAAGTGTTACTGCCCTTTTACCGTCTGCAGAAAGGCTGGCATCCACAATAGGTGATTCATGCCAGCGAAGTATTTTTACCAAATGATCTCCTGAAGATTTTGTGAGGTTCCATAATTTAGCAGTTTTATCATCTGAATAAGTCAGTAAAAACTGTCCATCGGCACTTGTTTTTCCTCCTTTAATGCTATAGCCAGGACTATGATTAAAAGTATTAATCCATCGCCCTTTCGAATTCCACAATCTTGCTGCAATACTTTTGTAAATAACTAATATATCTTCTCCATCATTGAGAAATTGCATGTCCACAATATCATCATTTGCAGAAATCTGTACACTATTGTTCTTCACCCTATTTTCGTTTGTTCCAAAGCCAGAATAAAGCGTTAGAACATTGCTCTCATTTAGAATGTATAAATGCACCAGATCGGGAGAGAAGCCAGCCTGAAGAATTTTTGTTTCAAAAGGAATGGTTTTGATTAGATCACCTTCTAAATTCCAGATTTTAACATTTTTAGTAGTATAGCTTAAAATAAGCCTATTGGAGTGGTTTGGTGAAAAATCAATTCCGTTAACGACTTTATTATGAAGTAGATCTGTGAAGTTTAAGGAGGAAGCTATGTCTCTAAGATATGGGAGCAGTTTATAGATAGCTCCTTGATTTATAATTCTTGTAGCTTCTTTAGCAATACTTAGTGCCCTTTTGGGGGCATGGTCGTCGTTTAAAATTTGTCTAGCAGCATACGCATAGTTAAGTGCTGCCTTTTCTCTGGCCTCTTCTTCTTTTAATAAAGATTGCCTCGATTGATAGCCTAAGAAAAAAATTACTGCTAGCAATAATACAATTAGCGATACCCTAGCTGCTCTTCTCCAGTTCCTATGGCTTACTGCTTTCCGTTCTTCTAAAATTTTGATTTTTTCACTGGCAGTGATAAAATTTTGCTGTAATGTAGTTACTGCCGGTTCTTTCCTATTTTGAAGCGATTCATCTAGCCACTGATGTGCGGTAATAAATTCATCACCCCTTAATAATAAGTCATCACTTTCCTCTTTTTCTTTCCATTCTAATGCTATTTGTTGTAATCGGGTGTGTTGCTTAACATACTCTCTCTCTATGTTTATGGCTTGTATGAGTCTACCAAAGGCGGTTTCAAAGGTCTTATTTTTAAAATCAATCCATTGTATTCTTTTGAGTTCAAGTGGAATATCTTCGGCAAAAGGTTCTTCGAGTAAAATAGGAATGAAGCGTTTGTTTTGTGAAGCGGCAAAGTTTACTTCCTTCACACAAAACTCTGAAGCAATTGATTCAGGTGTTAAAATGAAGACGAAATTTTCCGAGGCTGCTATACCTTTTAGAATTTCTTCTTCGAAATTACTCGCTCCTGCCAAGCTCTCTTGATCGAACCAAGTATTCTTTCCAAAAGTTTGCAGCTTTAAATTAAGCTTACGGGCAAAGTCGGCATTTTTTTGTGAGTAAGAAATGAATACTTCAGATTGTAATATCCCTATTTTATTCTCACTTGCCGTAAGAAATTGCTCATGCAGTGTTGTAGGAATATATTTTGAGCGGGTCATACCTTCTTGTAACCAAGTCTGTGCTTCCGAAAGGTTGTAACCTCGCATTAAAAAACTGTCGTTTTTATCCATTCTTGACCACTTCAAAGCACGTGTTAAAAAGACTTTGTGCTTATGAACGTAATCTTTTTCTTGTTCAATTTCAGTAACGAGGTTATCTATCTCTTTGGCATGCTGCATAAGCATAGGATCGGCCTCCATTACATTTTCAATGGAAGTAAAGTTGATGGCACTGAGGGGTTTTAAGGCTTTAGGGAGTTTTGCATCTTCAGGCAAGGTTTGTACAATTATTGGGATCACTCTTTTATTGTATTCTAAAGCCAAGCTGAGTTCTTCAAGGCAACGTGCAGACTGAATAGACTGCTCAGAAACTAAAAAGAATATATTATCAGCTCCTTCAATACCTTCTTTAATTACATCTTTTTCTTCCCAGCCTGCTTGCAAATCTGATGAGTAACGCCAACAGGTAATCTTATTTCTGGCTAATACCGACCTGATAAACTCACGCCAGGGATCATCCCATGAAGAGGAGATCATAAAGACATCTGTCATGAGATTATTGGCATTCTTTATCGATTCACAAATAAAATCGCATTGTAAATCAGTGGGATAGCAAGGTGCTTGTAGTGGTGGGGGAAATTCTTGAGATAGCCATGCTGATGCTTCGAAGAGTTCTGGCCCAGCTAATAAATAGTGCTGCATTCTACGCTTATGCTCCCAAAGAAGTGCAGCTAATAAAATTTCGGTATGTGTTGAAACGTATACCTCATCTCTTTTGATAACTTGTACAAGTTCTGCAAAAGATTTATTATAATCATCTATGTCTTCCCACTCTTCAAGCGATTTATCTCTATCGGGCTTTTCCCGAAAGTTTATCCAGTTTAACTTACTAATTGCCGGATGGATTTTCTGCCAAGCAATATCACCTTCTTCAGGTTCAATATGCATCAGCGGGATAATTCGCTTGCGATACCTTACTGCTATTTCAATTTCGTGCAAACAATATTTTGATTCTATGGCATGTGGAGCAATTACAAAGATAAAATTATCGGCGCTTTCAATACCGTCTTCAATCCTTCTTTGAAAATCGTCTCCCTTAGGAATGTTTATAAAATCGAACCACGCGTCAATCTGTTCCTCTTCTAAGGTATTGTACAATCGGTTGGCAAAGTCACGACTTTCTTTCCTTCCATAAGATATAAATACTTGCTTTTTATCAGGCATACAAAGACAGCTACAATATGCATGTTCAAGATAAATTTTTCTTTTCAATTCTCATAGTTCTCTATCAAATTAAGCTAAATAAGATGGTGAAATCATTCACAAATTGCCTTTAACCAAAAACTGCTAAACAAGCTTGCATTAGCTTTTTCTTTTTGTGTAGTTTTGAGTTTCATTTTCTATTTAAAAAATTCATGAAACCGATATTTCTCACACCAGGGCCAAGCCAACTATATTTTACTGTTGAAGATCACATAAAACAAGCATTTCGTGAAAATGCCTGTTCTATTTCTCATCGTAGTAAGGCTTTCGAAAACTATTACCAAGTTGCAGTCGGCAACCTGAGAGAATTACTCAATATTCCTCCTAGCTTCCATGTAGTTTTTACTGCTTCAGCCACTGAAGTGTGGGAAAGACTTATTCAAAATTGTGTTGAATACCAGTCTTACCACTTAGTAAATGGGTCTTTTTCTAAAAGATTTTGCGATTTTTCTGGGCAGCTTGGTAAAAATGCATTGTTCCTAGAAAAGCCACTTGGACAAGGGTTTACCGCAAATGAAATTGAGCTTCCTGATGATACGGAGATGCTGTGCATTACACAAAATGAAACCAGTACAGGGGTTACCATGCCAGTAGCAGAAATTTATAGTTTAAGAGAAAAATACCCTGATTGCCTCATTGCTGTTGATGCAGTGTCATCTGTTCCCTATCTAGACATTGACTATACTCAAATTGATTCACTTTTCTTTTCTGTGCAAAAAGGGATGGGAATGCCTGCCGGGCTTGGCGTTTGGATTTTTAATGAACGTTGTGTGGCTAAGGCAGATACATTGCAACAGAAGCAACAATCAGTTGGTACTTACCACAGCATAGTTTCCCTATTAGAAAAAGCAGCTAAAAATCAGACACCTGAAACGCCTAATATGTTAGGTATATACGTTTTGGGTAAAGTTTGTGAAGATATGCTCAGAAGGGGAATCGGTACGATAAGACAGGAAACGAATTACAAAGCAGCGCTTATCAATCATTTGTTTAATGAACATCCTTACTTGTCTCACTTTGTTGAAGTGGAAGCCCATAGATCAAAAACGGTATTGGTAGCTGATGTAAATGAAATGGAAGCAGGAAAATTAATTGAAACGATGAAAGAACAAGGAATTGTGATAGGCAGTGGTTATGGAAAGAATAAAAGCAGCCAAATTAGAATTGCCAATTTCCCAACTCATTCCAAAGAAGTATTTGAACGATTGGTAGATTTATTGAATGAGATGAGGTGATTTTATATCAATTTATAGAAGTCTGATTTAGAATTATTTTATAAAACTGAACGTCTAGTTATGAATTTGAGTATTTGTTAATCAAAGGGTACTTAATTCTACAGATGAAAGACTTAACAACTTCATTGGGTCAACTTATATATTTGGTAGGGAATTTTATGAATGGATTATTACAAAAAGTAAGAGGTTAATTGCTATAAAAAATGAATGCTAATATTTTAGCTCCTAACAAATAACAAACTAATAATTTAATTATCTACTACCTTTGATAAACCCTTACATAATCTACTTCCATTTCACTTGGAAAGATGCTATCATCTACGCCTCGTTGACCGCCCCAATTACCACCTACTGCCATATTGAGTAAAAAATAAAAGGGCTTGTTAAAAGGCCAGTTTTCATCATTAAAATTACTGGGGCGGTTGAAAGTAAGTTTTACACTATCAACCTCATCAATATAAAATTGAAGCTTTTGTTCTGTCCATAGGACGCCGTAATTGTGAAATTTTTCTTCTATTGTTTCTAGTTCTACAGGTTCTGAGGTAACCTGTGTATTATTTGTATGATTATTCGCTGTGCTATGAATGGAAAAGTGTACGATATTAGGATCAAAACTCACATATTCCATAATATCTATTTCTCCGCAAGCCGGCCAACCTATTGTTGTAATGTTTTCTCCTAGCATCCATAGTGCTGGCCAAATGCCTTTTCCTTTATCATCAGGAATTTTAGCTCTTATCTCCATTCTACCATATAAAAAGGATTGCTTACTATTTAACCTGGTTGAAGTATAGTCACCGACTTTTTGCCCAGCTCCCGTTTTTTTTGCGATAATTTTTAAAGTACCATTACTTATTTCTATATTACTATTTTCTATATTACTATCTGCTACATAATTCTGCCATTCATTATTCCCCCAACCATGATCGCCTGTTTCAAACTTCCAGTTTTCCGATGACAGTTCGTTACCCTCAAACTCATCGCTCCAGACGAGTGTTGCATCTTTCCAATAAGCCTCATTGGACATATCTTCTTCCGATACAAGGTCAGTAGTATTGGCTGTTTGTTCAGCTCCGTTACAACTTATGACTAAAATTGCTAAGAAAATACTTATGCTGGTGTAATGCATATTAGTATGTATAATGATTTTATATAAAATTTCCCATATAAACTCTTCTAGTTGAAAAATATAGGGATTCTTATGAGATTTAGCCTCGCTATTCCATAAATTTAGATAAATTCTCAAAATGAAATCCTTAATTGATTGGCTATATACTTTATGAAATCCTACGACTTATTTCTCCTGTTTTTCTTTTCAATTAATCTTTACCAATGCAAACCCATACAGCATGCTGAGGTAGAATCGGAAAAGCTTAATGTACTGTTCATTGCAGTAGATGACCTCAGGCCTGAACTCAGTTGTTATGGCGTGCCAAATATGAAAACGCCAAACTTCGATAGGTTGGCAAAAATGTCGACTATGTTTACGCAGGCCTATTGCCAGCAAGCGGTTTGTGCTCCTTCTCGCAATAGCTTACTTACTGGCTTAAGACCTGATGCAATGAGGATTTACGATTTATACACCTTTTTCAGAAAAAAAGTACCGAATGTAGTAACACTGCCTCAACATTTTAAAAACCAAGGATACTACACCGAGCGAATTGGGAAACTGTATCATACAGGTCATGGTAATGAAGATGATAGTCTCTCGTGGTCGCAATCTGCTAAAAGATTAAAATGGCCGGATCCCATAACAAGAGGGGATACATTAGGTCTAGAAAGGGATTTCCCTTCTATTGAAAATAAGAAGCTGCCGTATTACAGTACTAATGCTCCAGAAGCTAATATGACTGATGCCATGATAGCTGATTATGCTGTACAAAGGCTGGATGAACTGAAAGACTCTAGTTTCTTTTTTGCAGTTGGATTTATAAAACCTCATCTTCCTTTTGTAGCTCCTAAAAAGTACTGGGATTTGTACGAACCTTCAACCATCCAGATTCCCGAAAGGGAGGCTCCTGAAGGTATGCCAGAAATTGCATTGCATAAGTTTGGTGAACTTAGAAAATACCATAACATTCCTGCAAAAGGACCACTTGATGATGAAACTACTCGCAACCTGATTCATGGCTATTATGCGTCTGTGAGTATGATTGATGCACAACTGGGTAAGTTATTAGATGCTTTAGCAGAAAAAGACTTAATGAAAAATACAGTGATTGTTTTATGGGGCGACCATGGATGGAAACTAGGAGACTACGGTGGCTGGTGTAAACATACCAATTTTGAGCTCGATACCCGTGTTCCCTTATTCATTAGTGATCCGAAAAGTAGAAAAGAACAAACTACTAGTTCTCTTGCAGAATTTGTAGATATATACCCTACTTTGTGTGATATAACCGGTTTAGATAAACCGACTCATTTAGAAGGGCAAAGTTTATATCCTACACTGCAAGACCCAACAGTTAAAGTAAATCAGGTAGCAATTAGCCAATATCCAAGAGGAAAATCATTAGGTTATGATCGGAAGAATGAGATTATGGGCTATAGTATTAAAAGTGGCAATTACCGATATACTCGATGGCAATTATATGAAGACCCCACCAAAGTGGTAGCTACAGAGCTTTATGATCATAGCGAAAGTCCAATTGCTACTGTAAACCTTGCTATTAATCCTAATTTTAAAGAAAAAGTGAAAGAAATGGATGCGTTGATGGATAGTGAATTGGCTAAATATAAAAAGTTATAAAATAAATGTTTCTTATTAGTAGTGAAGTGGTGAGTTACCCAAATAAGTTTTTCTTCTTCGAACTAAACTTTTCACAAGCTGTTCCCTAATGAAAATAACTACATTTGTGCAATGTTTTAAAGCTTGAATTAGAAAATCCATGAAACAAAAGATTATATACTTCTTCTTATTACTTAGTACTAACCTTTTTGCTCAAAATAAAGAGAAAGTAGCAGATGAAGGCTATGAACTGGTTTTGAATACTTTACTCAAACATACTGTTCCCGAAGTTAGCGTAGTGGAATTAAAACAAAAATTAGACGATGTAATATTGTTAGATACTAGGGAAGACGATGAATATCAAGTAAGCCACATAGCTGGCGCAAAACATGTTGGCTACGATTTTTTCTCTAAAAACAAAGTAAAATCTATTGATAAAGACACTCCCGTAGTTGTGTATTGTTCAGTAGGATATAGAAGTGAAAAAATTTCTGAGAAACTCATTAAGATGGGCTACCAAGATGTGGCCAATCTGTATGGAGGTATTTTCGAGTGGGTGAATCAGGGAAATACGGTGGTAAAAGGCGAGGAAAATATTCCCACAGAAGAAATACATGCTTACGATAGAATTTGGGGTGCTTGGTTAAAAGCGGGTAAGAAAGTTTACTAGCCTTTATGAAGAAATACGAGATAAGCATTTCTTGCTTTCTATTTGCCTTTATGTCCTGTTTTTCTGGTATTGCACAAGATAAATGGAAATTAGCGAAAGATAGTAAAGAAATAAAAGTCTATACCCGAAGGTTGGAAAGTACTGGCTTTAAAGAGATTAAAGCAATTACGCTGGTTGATGCTACTTTAGAAGATTGTGTTAACCTACTCAAAAATGAAAAAGCGGCTACTTTGTGGGTGGACCGTATGATAGATTACTACAATCTAAAAGTAGAAAATGATAGCCTTTGGTACACTTACGGAGAGATTGAAATTCCCTGGCCTTTTAATAACAAAGACTTTGTAGGTGAAAATACCTTGTATAGTATGCCGGACTCAGGAAAATATATAATTCGTATTTCCAGTGTGCCTGATTATTATCCCGAAAAAGATGGAAAGAAGCGAATAAAACAATCGGAGGGTACTTGGCTTTTTAAACAAAAGGCTGATGGGAAAGTAGAAGCCAGTCATAGCATTTATGCAGAAGCTAACGATTTCTTGCCGCCTTGGCTTGTCAATTGGGTGGTTATTGGTAGTGTATTTAAAACCTTTGAAGGATTTAGAGAACAATTAAAAAAAACTCCTTAGCCATTTGTTAATCAACTTGACACTGGAAGACTTTTAGTAATACTTCATTGAAGACATCATCTAGTTTGGCTTTTATTTCCAATTTTTTATTGTAAACCGGATGTTGAAAGGCGATTTTATGCGCGTGCAATAATAACCTATGGCAGTTGTATTTTTTCCTGAATAACAGATTGTGTTTTCCATCTCCATGCGCTGTATCTCCTACTATCGGATGAAAAATATGTTTTAAATGCCTCCTAATTTGTCTCTGTCGCCCCGTTTGTGGCTGAATGGATAAGAGAGAATACCTACTGGTTTTGTAACGACCTGTTGGGAAGGGCAATTCTGCTTGACGTAATCGAGTATAATGTGTTACAGCTTCCTGTGGAGTATTCTCTTTAGTTTTATGTTTGTCTTTCCGGTCTATCCTCTTTTTTAGAGGATAATCTATAACACCACTTTCTGATGTGTAGCCCCTTACTATTGCTAAATACTTTTTTTGAACTTGTCTATCGCTAAAGCTTTCAGTGAGCTTTTTAGCAACATCAGGATTAAGCGCAAAAACTAAAATACCAGAAGTTGGCTTATCAAGACGATGTACAGGATATACTAATCTACCAAGTTGATCTCGCAAAACGTGCATTACATTTACCTTTTCCTGAGCATCTATACTAGTCTTATGAACCAACATTCTGGCAGGCTTATTCACGGCTATTAAATGCACATCTTCATAGCAAATATTTAATAAAGGTCGGATATTCATATTAGCAGAGTGTATGACACGTCTAAAGCTAAGTGGCTTTCTGTGTTACCTATTCCTTGATTTTATAATGTTGAATGTTTCTTTAGTAAGTAAACTTTAGCCTAGACCCTGCATCATTTCCCGAAAACTACCTTCGTATTCAATCGCATCTGTTTGACTTTTTTGGCTTTCTCACTAAGTTTTGCAGGGCTTATTCTTTTTCTGAGCTTGTCATTGTTTTTATTGGAAAGATAAGTATATCTTGGCTATACCATGAATAGTGTCCTAGGACCTAACTAATTGTA
>JBCDJE010000087.1:0-10533 GCA_038748185.1 Bacteroidota bacterium | reverse complement strand
CTAAATAGATAAACATGATGTCAGGCTTCTCTGGTAGCTCATTTGGATGAACCGCCACAGGTCATAAATGTTAAGATGTCAAATTCAACACCTTGATTGTATCTTGATAATGTTGGAATGTGCACGTTCATACTTTATAATATTATCCATAAATTTATTATTCAATTGAAACCAATTACTTGCATCAAATCAAGTTTACACTTATTTTGCCCATTTCACTATTGGAATTAAATTCTGTGTTTGATAAAATAAATTATAGTCCAATTTTAGCCAATGTTCGCAATTACATCAACATCACAAATGAGGAGGCAGACTATTTCGTATCGTTGCTGAAGTTTAGGAGGCTTAAGAAAAAGCAATTCCTGTTACAGGCGTACGATGTTTGTAAGTACGAAACTTTCGTAATCAGAGGCTGCCTTAAAGAGTATTTCACAGACTATGAAAATGTAAAAGATCACATCACAAGATTTGTCACAGAAGGAGGATGGGCCTCAGATGTAGAAAGCTTTATCAGAGATAAGCCTTCAGTACTGAATATTGAAGCTTTGGAAGACTGTGAGCTACTTCAAATCGATTATGCTTCAATGGAACAATTACTTCAAACTTATCCAAAGTTTGAAAGATGGTATCGCATAGGTTTTCAGGAAGAATACATCGGGTTTCAAAGTAGAATTATTAAAAATCTAGCATTGGGTGGAAAAGAGCGTTACCAAGATTTTTTAGAACAATACCCTCATCTTGTTAATCGGATTCCCCAGCATCAAATAGCCTCTTATTTAGGTGTAAGCGCTGAATTTCTTAGCAAGATCAGACAAAAATTAGCCCGTAAGTAGGTCAATTCATTGAACTTGTTCAAAAGAAAATCTTGAACAAGTTCAATGAGTTTTCCTAAACTTCTTCATCGTCACAATCACCTAATATTCAAGACTTTTGTATTGTCACAAAACGAAAAAAGACAATGTCAGAAGAAAATGAATTATTAGAAACGACCCGACAAGAGCAGCTCTTGGTTCAGGTCACCGAACTCAATCAAATGTTGGTGGATAACAAACCACTGGAAGCGTTTGAAAAATTTTATCATCCGAATGTGGTCATGCAAGATAATCATAAGCCCGCTACAGTGGGTAAAGATGCTAATCGGGAAAGAGAAAGGAAATTCTATGGTAGCATCACAGAGCTAAGACGCAATACTCCCATAAAAGTAGCGGTAGGCAATGAGATCACTATGGTAGAGTGGCTCATGGATTTCACACATACGGAATGGGGTTGCGTACTCTTACATCAAATCTCTGTTCAAGTTTGGGAGGGAGCCCAGATCATTAAGGAAAATTTCTTTTACTCACTTAAATAATTTGAAATCATGAAAAATTTAATATTCAGAACAAATGAAAACTATGCTACGCTCATTTTGAGGGTAGTTCTTGGGACAATTATTATAATACATGGTATAGATAAGCTTGGAGAAGGATTTCAACCATTTATGAGCTATTTCACAGATATACTTAATATGCCCGCAGTATTAGGTTGGTTGACTATATTTATTGAAACAGTTGGTTGCCTAATGCTTATTTTAGGCTTTGCCACCAGAATAAATGCTGTTTTGTTATTCGGTCTTTTTAGTGGAATGATTATTTTTGTTCATTGGGGCGATGGGTTTCTTATGAACTGGTTTGGACAGTTAGAGGCTGGTAAAGAAGGATTTGAATATCATTTACTTGTATTAGCCATGTCAGCAGCACTATTCATTATGGGAAGTGGTGCACTTTCGATAGACAAGTACTTAACAAAAGCTTAAGTTTATGAGAAAAATATTAATCGTGAATGGCAGCCCTAGGGGCGGGCGTTCTCAATCTCGAAGACTTGTAGAAATTTTTGTAATTAAGTGGAAAGAACAGTATCCTACCGATATAATAAAGTTCAGAGAAGTTGGTCAGGGTAATCTCCCTCATGTTTCGGAAGAATGGATTGCTGGCGCATTTACAAACCCAGAAAATCGTACAGAAAAAATGAATCAAGCACTGGCTTTAAGTGATAAACTGGTGGACGAACTTCATTGGGCTGATGTGATTGTAATGGGAGTGCCCATGTACAATTGGAGTGTCCCTAGCGGTTTCAAAGCTTATATGGATCAGGTTATGCGTATTGGTCGTACTTGGAAGTTTGAAAGCGGAAAGCCAGATGGTGTATATGTAGGCTTACTCAATGATAAGAAAATGTATCTCATATCCGTCAGAGGAGATTATGGCTATGAGAAGGGCGGTATTAATGAACATATGAATTTCCAATCTACCTATGTTAAGCGCGTTTTTGGTATTATGGGGATACATGATGTATCTGAAGTAATTCTAGAAAACGAAGAATACGGTGGGGAGCAATTTTCCAACTCAGTGCAAAAAGCTGAGGAGCGCATTATTGAAGTATTAACACAAAAGAGGAACTTAGAAACGGTAGCACCATGAAAGCCTACTTTTTTCTAATCATAGCCATAGCGGGCGAGTTGTTCGCTACGGCTTCTCTGAAGAAAGCGGACGGTTTCTCAGAGTTTTTGCCAAGTGTCTTTGCCGTTTTAGGCTATGCGCTCTCAGCATTTTTTCTGTCCAGTGCGCTAAAGGAAATCCCAATAGGTGTGGCTTATGCTATTTGGGCTAGTATGGGAATTGTCTTTACAGCTGTATTTGGATGGTTAGTATATCACCAGAAGTTAGACTTAGCAGGGGTAGTAGGAATTGTACTCATTCTATCTGGTGTGTTAGTTCTGAATTTATTATCAAAATCAGCAACACATTAACGCGATGAAAAAAATCTTATTAATTGTACTATCACTTTCCTGGGTACTTCGGGTAAGTGGTCAAAATGTGGGAGAAGTATTCATAAATGGCAAAAATGTATCCCATGAGATTTGTTTAAATGGATTAATGCAAGATAGCTCCAAGTTTAGTTTCTTCAATTACACTAGATTTAGCGTTTCAAATAAAGATAACAGACTCAATGAGTTCCTGAGTAATTCCACAATCAGCTATGACCTAGGGAGGGTTTTTGGTCTAGTGGGTGGTGGTCATGCTATTAATATTGGAATCAGTAATTGGAGCTCTAGCTTCCATAGCATTACTTATATCAATATTAACAGGATTTCGATTCATGAAAAAATCTATCTTCATTTCTCAAGGTCTTCACGACCGGCAAGAAACAGAACCCGATGTAGTAACCAGAGAATCTCCTTTGATGATTACTCGACATTTCTATGTGCTTGAGGATAGAAAGCTTCAACTGTCCGATTTGGAAGCTAGAGCTCAGATAGGTGTGGGAATTATAACAGCAGTATTGTTTGGTACACTCTTCGTACACCTTGGTACTTGAAGTGGTGAACTTTATATGCTCATGAATTATGTGTGGTCTTTTGTTTTCGGCTTGGACGATATGTCAATACATATTTAGCAAGTAGGTAAAGTAAGAGAGCTTGGAAATACAGGAATAACGGGTTAAATATACTTGATCATGACTCCTTTTTAATCAATAGTACCGAGCTGTAAATCCGTTGACTAATAGAAGTTGGGTAGAAATTTCCTAAATATCGTTTTATTTAGCAGTATGATTATTGGAGAGGACATAACATATTCAGTATTCTTTTCATTGGGTCTGGCTTGCCACTTAGCAATTAATGGTGGGGTGATTGGATGGAAGGAAAGGGGAAATAAGGCCAGTTTATTTTTTGCCGCATCATGTGTGGCGCTTTCCTTCATTCTATCTTATAAAATTGTTCACACTGAAAAATTACTGCAAGAAATTACAGCTCTACTAACATGGGCTTTATTTTATCTGCATCTTCTTTTTCATCATAGAGATTTTAAGTTGCGTTGGAATGCTGCGCTTCATTTATTTATCCCATTAAGTTGGTTGGCAATTCACCAATTTCAGCTTCTACCACAAGTAGTAGGTGTTTTTGATATTATTTATCTTTCATCAATTATAGGATATGGATGGATGAGTATGTATGAAGTCTCCAAATTACAAAGGGTTGCTCAATGGAAAGCCAGTTACCTTAAAGCACTTTTTTTAGGATTGATTATTATTATTTCATTACGTTTTTTATTACCCATCATCTTCCACAATGCAGAAAACTATATACGCTACTTTCATGCGCTGTTAGGCGTGTTTTTTCTGCTACTATCTAGCTTTTATATTAAAGCACCAATCAAAAATCTAGATGAACAGGAAGCAGCTATTCAAAGGGCTGAAGCGCTCAACTATGAAGAGGAGCTAAAACGTAAATTGAAAAATGCCATGTTAAAAGAAAAAGTATTCCTTGATCCTGACCTAACACTCGATAGTTTAGGGAATAGATTAGATATGAAATCGACAGAATTATCCAATTTCATCAATAATAATCTAGGGAAGAACTTCAATGACTTTATTAATGGATACAGAGTAGAAGAAGTGAAACGATTGATGGAAAATCCATCCACTGACCCACAAGCCACCATTATGGAACTGGCCTATAAAGCAGGTTTCAACTCGAAAGCATCCTTTAATAGAATCTTCAAGCAATTTACACAAATGACTCCTTCCCAGTACAGGAAATTACATCAAGAAGTAAATGAATAAAAATTATTTGAGAATAATCCGTCTCAAATTATTTTTAAGTCTTTTAAGACTTCTGAAAGTTCTTTTTTAGCAAAAAATCAACAGAAACTATTATGAAGTTGACCCTTTTTAGAATTGCTTTTAGGAATCTACCTAAGAACCGAATATATACCTTTATCAATCTGATTGGATTGACATTGGGTATTAGCTTCGCCTTTCTCATTTATATATATGTAAAACATCAACTCAGCTACGATAACTACATTCCTCAAGCAGAAAATGTATATCGCATTTCAGCTGATTATACCATTAGTGGTCGGCAGCATATTTATGCAAATGCTCCAAGACCATTGGGCGCTACTTTAGTAGAAGAGTATCCAGGTATTGAATATTCAGTAAAGATGTTTGGGTATAATGGGTTACGTAGGCACAAAGGATTACTTTGGTATAACCATAACAACAGTGGTGATAAATATACCCACTCTAACAAAGCATTTTTAGCTGATACTTCTTTCTTTGAGGTATTTCAACTGCCTTTAATCGAAGGTGACCCAAGAACAGCACTCAAAGCTCCTGGGAGTATAGTTCTGGCAAAAAGCGTGGCACAAAATCTTTTTGGAGAAGGGTCTGCCATTGGTAAACAAATTAGATTAGAAGATAATGCCGATGTAGAAGTGACTGGTGTTTTCGAAGACATTACAACTCCTACGCATATCCCTTTTGATGTCCTTATCTCATACCAAACCTATTTTGATACGCAAGAGACAGAACAGCGATGGTATGGTGCCCATGTCTATACATATGTAAGAACCAATCCAGCTTTTAAACCTTCGGATGTAAATGATAATTGGCAACCCTTTTTCGAGAAATACATGAAAGAAACTTTCGAGCGATTGAATGGTACTGCTGAAATAATCTTTCAACCTGTTACCTCGCTGTACCTATCACAAGAATACATATGGGAGCCCTACCCTCATGGGAGTAAACAAAATGTGTATATTTTCTCAATTGTTGGAGTCTTTCTTCTAATTGTGGCTTGTTTTAATTATACCAATCTTTCTCTAAGTTTATCTTTAATCAGAAGTAAAGAAGTAGGTGTAAGAAAATCTTTAGGGGCAAGTAAAAGCAGTATCCGTAGGCAGTTTTTAGTAGAATCGATTTTGACCTCTTTGTTAGCATCGATACTTTCCATTTCATTTATCAGTGTTATTTTCCCTACATTCAATTATCTGATACAACAAAATCTATTATTCAATTTTATAGATTTCCCGCTTGAATTGATTGTATTATTTGCATTAGGCTTGTTAATTGGAATTATTTCAGGAATTTATCCTGCATTTTATATCTCTTCGTTCCGCGTTTCAACTGTGTTGAAAAGTATAAAAAGCGTAACGCCAAAGCAGAATGTTTCAATTAGAAAGGTATTGGTGATATTGCAACAAGCTATTTCAATCGTATTGATTATTTGCACATTTGTAGTTATCGATCAGCTCAACTTTGTACGAGATATGGATACAGGTTTTGAAAAGAATGACCTTGTTCTTATAAATATAAGGGACACAATTATAGGTAATCAGTTGACTGTCTTTGAACAAGACTTGAGAAATATTTCTGGTGTGGTCAATGTTTCGAGCACCAATGATACTCCTGAGTCAGGTATAAACGAGTTCAGTTATGAACTTGAAAATATTGACGGTGAATTTACCTTATCATCTTCTCAATCTATGGACGTTGGCTTAAACTTTATTGAGACAATGCAGATGAAACTTTTAGCAGGAAGGGTGTTGACTGAAAGCGATGATGAATATAGAGGCTTAATCATCAATAGATTTTTAGCAGAAAAAATGGGCTATACCCCTGAAAAAGCGATAGGAGCGAGACTTAGGTTTCCAGGTGGCGATGACCAAGAAAGAAAAGTTGTAGGAGTAATAGAAAATATAATTATAGGTTCGGCAACAGTACCACAACAAAGCTTGACCTTGGGCTACCTTCAAGAGCAAAGAATGGCATTTCTTATAGTAAGATTAGAGGAGGGCAAACAAAGAGAGGTACTAGCTTCTGCTCAACAATTATGGGAAAAATACGGCAGTTCCTTCCCTTTTAGTTACTCATTTTTAGATGACCAATTAGATGCTTTATTGGGAAAAGAAGACCGTTTGTACAACTTATTGGTATTCGGCTCATTGTTGATTATTTTCATCTCTTGTTTGGGAATATTTGGTTTGGTCTCTTATACGGCTCTACAGCGTACCAAAGAAATAGGGATAAGAAAAGTCTTGGGAGCAAAATCTTTAACCTTGTATTATGTAGTAATTCGAGATTTTCTCAGCTCGTTTTTTATTGCATTTTTACTTGCAACAGGGCTAGCATGGCTCATTGGAAGCGGTTGGCTTGATAATTTTGCCTACCGGACTTATTTTGAATGGAACAATGTGCTCATAGCAGGGATTATCAGCATAATAATAACATTGTTTACCTTGAGCTATCACACCTTACAAGTAATCCAGACCAATCCAGTAGACAGCTTGAAGGAGTAAGAGCATCCTAAGTCCAAAACTTTATATAATAATGTACACTTATATGTTTACCATTTTAATTCTACTAGGTGTAGATAAAAAGTCTCATTATGCACTTAGGGCCATTACACTAGGAAAACATCTCTATCAAAGGTAGGTATATCACTACAGTTTTAGTGCATTTAAAAATAGTACAAACAAAAAAATTATCATGAAAACATCTTTTATCCTTACAGTATCTCTTTTTTATCTAATCACTTTTTATTCAAAGGGGCAAACCCGAAAGGACTCGCTGGATATTAAACAAGTTGCGTTGGATTATATCGAATCTCAACATAATGTGAAACCTGAACAATTTAAGCGTGCTGCTCACCCCAGAATGGTTAAAAGAACTTTTTGGACCAACAAAAAAACTGGAAAAGAATATTTAAAAGAAACATTTACCGATGCCATGGTGCTTCTTGCTGAAACTTATAATCGAGATGGAGACAAGTTTCCAGAGCATCCAAAAAAAGAAGTTATCATACTGGATATTTATGATAAAACTGCTTCGGTAAAACTCATAGCAGACGATTGGATTGATTATATGCACATAGTAAAACTGAATGGAAAATGGCAACTAGTGAATGTATTGTGGCAATTTAACGATTCTGAAGACCACTAAGCCGACTAAGAAAAATGCACTAAAACACTGAATGTTAAACAAGATTCTGGCAAAAGATAATGCTGATAATAAAAACCAGCTATATGTTAAGCGGAAAAAATTATTTTTCTATTTTCTTTCCTAAATCCTGATATTATTCACACAAAAAATGGATTATCATCATCTACTCTCCAGTTTTATACCTACTATTTTTGAGTCATACTTAGGAATTACAAAAGTTTAACTTTTAGAAATGTATATGAAAACTATTAAAAATTTATTAATTGCCATCTTGGTCGCAATCTCTTTTGCATGTTCTGATGATGATATATTGACTGAAGGCGAGATTAATGCACAAAAACTCAATGAAATAACAAGAGGAGGGAGTAGGAATTTTGATTCATTCCGGATTATAACGGGGGAGACTTCTATGATTATTTCCAACTCTTCATATTCTTATAGTATAGAAGGTTCATTCCTTATAATTTGGACAAGTAGCGAAAAGAGTTATTTTAATTTGGCGAATCTTATAGCAATAAGAGAATTTCCACAGCATAATGGGATTATTCTTTCTTTTGAACAATAGTTATATAATACCCTATATTTAATTATTTAATTAGCCCTTATAAAAAACCGGGTAATAAAATATAACTGAATGAAAATGAATAAAACTTTAAGAATATTATTGATGTGGTTGCCTTCAATAATAATTACATTGTTTTTTATCCCAAACGCTTTGGATAAAATCCTTAACTCAAATAAAACGGATAAAATTGTAGCAAACAGTAGTGTTATGATTGCCACTGGAATATTTCTTTTAGTTTCAACAGCGATGTTCTTGTACAGTAGAACGATACTAATTGGCGCTACCCTTTTAGCTCTTTATATGACTTTTGTAGTATTTGTTCATATGTACAAAGGGAAACCCTATGAAGTAGCAATTTTAATTGTAATGGCGACAATATTTGCTTCCTTTATTAGAAAGCCTCAATTATGATTCGTGTCATAAAAATCATATACTTGCCTATTATGTTTATTCTGGTAAAAGCAACTAAGAATAGTGAAGATTTAAATTTTTCTTCATTGTTCCTGTATATTTGGTCTGTTCAATATTTCAGAAAACTTATAGGGGGTCATGGATAGATTATATCTTAGATAGTAAGATATTCAATAATTTGGTATTTAATGCCAAAACAACTTTGAAATGGGTAGTAGGAAGCCCATTTATCGAGATTGTTCGACAATTTTTTATACGAAAGATTTTAATGGGCAATTTTTAGTAAAGCTTAAGTAGATGCCTTTGTATAACATTTATCTATCTAACCTCAGGGTACATGATCGCCTCAATCAGTGAGATTCTCTGAACTGTCTAGTGCAAGGCATAAAGGTGTTTGCCACTAGGAAAATAGACTACTCCTTTATAAATAGAAGGACGTTGGACATCTTGATCAACAACAAATTCCCACAGTTTATTGCCAGATTTTAGTCCGATTGCATACAGTTTATTGTCCCCACTTCCAAAGTAAATAATATCCTCAGCTAATATTGCAAAGCCCCAAGTAGTCCCTTCTGTCTCGAATTTCCATAAAAGATCGCCACTATTTTTATTTAAAGCGTACAGATTACTTGATCTGGTATTAAAAAATGCGATATCTCCTTTAATGCCAATTTGCACAGCTACCGAATTTAAGTCCATTTTCCAGTTGATTTTACCTGATATTTTGTCCAGGGCATATACTGTACTATCAAAACTCGGTATCAATACTTGATCGGTATCCAGTGTCGGTGTCTGATATACCTTATTATCGGTCTGGAATTTCCATTTGCTCTCTAAGCTTTCTGCATTGAGACAATGGACGTTCCCTCCCCAATCCGCAAGGTATAGTAGATTATTTTCGAACGAAGTTGTTGTACAATTGCCATGACCTAATTTCTTTTTAGCGATCAACTTACCATTTAACCTGTCAGTTACATAGAAATAATCGTCATGACTACCAAAATATACTTTGCCGTTCTTTACTAATGGTGGAGAGCAGGACGCTCCACTTCCTGTCTTATACTTCCAGACCAGGTGTCCACTTTTGACTCCAAGACAGTATAGATATCCGTCATAAGACCCAAAGTATGCGAGTGTATCTTTGATTGATGGACAGCTCAGGACTTTACCATTAGTCCTGAATTTCCAATTTAGCTTGCCGTTTTCTGCGTTGATAGAGTAGAGATAACCGGCAATATCTCCAAAAAACAAGCTATTATCTTCTCTTAATGCAGGTCCAAAAACTTTACCTTTGGCTTCAAAAACCCATTTTTTACTAGGATTCTTTCTCAAAGCTTTTGACTCATAGTTATGTTGAGATAAAAAATCATTGTGCCATTGACAAAATGATGGAAAGGTCATTTGTAATAAAATGAATGCAATTACTAGATGTTTCATTACTTCTATATGTTTTCTGATTATTGTCAAGTTATAAATGAAATTGTATAAACAGATGCTTAAAAATCGGTTTAACATTTCATTAACAAGATTTTAAGACTGCTCTGATCGACCTTTTAAATGGTCTACAAGTAAGTTTCACTGGGCCTTTGCCCATTACTCTCTATGGGTTTGCCTTTGGTCACTCCCTGTCCATCTAAAATGATCTGAAACCCTTTCGTAATTTCCTCCATTTTCTGCCCACATTATCAGGTCGTTCTATAAAAAATCAGGCACCTATCCAATGGATAATCCATTAATTTACTTTAGAAGATTATCGGTATTGCATACATACCACTACCTTTGGTAGTGTAATTACT
>JBCDJE010000086.1:0-10559 GCA_038748185.1 Bacteroidota bacterium | reverse complement strand
TAAAAAAGAAGCCTTAAAAGAAATTACTGAAGATTTTGAAGTAGTAATTATGGAAACGGCTTTTGTAGTAAGAACCTTCTTTTTTGTGATTTTCGGGATGACATTAGACTTTTCGGGTATTACAGACTTAAATGCCATGTATATTGCTGTAGCTGTTTTAGGCATTACTTATGTTATTCGTTTCATGTTGCTTAAACTATTTGTAGGGAAAAGCATTCTACCCCAATTATGGATTGCTCCTCGTGGCTTAATCACAGTATTACTTTTCTTTTCTATTCCTGCACAATTTGAAAATCAAAATTTCAACCCAACTATTCTGCTGATTGTTATTTTAGCATCAAGTTTTATTATGTCGGGTGGGCTCATTGCTAAAAAAGAAGATTTTGAGGAAGTAGATGAGCTATCCTTTGAAAGTTGGGAAGAATTAGATAAAGAAATTAAATCTTTAACCCATGTAAATGATGAATCGCAGTAATTTTGTAATGTTCATTTTAGCATATTTAAAATTAATTACTTCATCTTTCAAAACTTAAACAGCGACTATGCAGATAACTAAATGGATAGAAGAGTATTGGCTTATTAGTGAGGATTTGCAATGGAAAATAGCCTTTTCTTTATTGGTAATGATTGTGCTATGGCTTATTCAATACTTTTTATCCAAGCTGATTTTTAAGAAAGTTAAAGATGTTAAAGACAGATACTTTTGGAAAAATGGTATTAAGAATACCTATTACATCATTTTAATACTCATTATCAGCGCAATATGGGTTGATAAAATTGAGTCTTTGGCTACTTTTTTAGGTTTAGTAACAGCAGGCGTGGCTATTGCTTTACAAGACCCCGTGGTGAATATAGCAGGTTGGTTTTTTATTGTAGTAAGAAGACCATTTGAGGTAGGGGATAGAATAGAAATTGGAGGTATTGCTGGTGATGTGATTGATATACGTATTTTTCAGTTTACCTTAAATGAAATTGGTAATTGGGTAGATGCTGAACAGAGTACCGGAAGGATTATCCATGTACCCAATGGTAAGGTTTTTAAGGAAACACAAGCCAATTATTCTCAGGGTTTTAGCCATATTTGGAACGAGATAGGTGTATTGGTAACTTTTGAAAGCGATTGGCAAAAAGCAAAAGGGGTTTTAGAGAAAATTGTCACAAAACATGCCGAACATCTAAGTAGGTCAGCCGAAAAAAGACTTGTAGAAGCGTCAAAGAAATTTATGATTTTCTATAATAACTTAACACCCATAGTTTATACTTCGGTAAAAGATAGTGGCGTGATGCTTACCATGCGCTATTTGGTAGAACCTAAAAAAAGGAGATTTACTGAAAATAAAATATGGGAGGATATATTAAAAAGCTTTGCTGAAAATAATGATATTGATTTTGCCTATCCAACTCAAAGGATTTATTACAATTTACAAGAAGGTAAAGAGGGTACGGTAAAAAGCCCCAACTTCCCCAAAAGTTGATGGGATAAGTTTTTATTTCACAACACCAATATGCATAATAGCATCTCTTTGATGAAGGATTGGATTATTATTTAAGACTTCATAAACCAAAAATTTATTAGTTTAACATGCTAATCACGACAACTGTTAAAGTATTAATCAAAGTTATTCCAGTATGATTCTAACAGTTAAATTCATATAATTGGCTCTTTATGAAATTACTTGATGAGTTATAATAATCCCAAGATAAGCCAATGGATTCCTATAGAAAATTGTATTATTAAATGTCTTTTCAAGTAAAATCATATAGAACCATCTAATTTCTATTTTAAATAGCTTATCAATCCAATAGTATAAAAGTAGGGTACATCCCAAACTTCTTGTGTACTCCATTCTACTGCATTTGAGGTTTCTAAATAAGGGGAATCATCCTCACGACCTAAAAAACCAATTAGCACACCCGATGGAATTTTATAATTCACAAAGGAAGCAGGCACAGGGTGCTTAAAACCAACACCTGTATACAAACACATCCCGAAGTTATTATGCCCACTTGTCCATTGGAGTACTTTTTCCGCAGCGTCTTGCCAATGCTGTTTATCAAAAAAGGTACCTGCTCTTGCCATTAAATATCCAGCTTGTAAAATCCCAGCATTTATACCATGTGGCATAGGATTCGGACTATAAACATGTATAAAAGTGCGTGCATATCTATTTGTACCTACAGCTCTGAATTTCTGAGATTTAGGGAAAGGCGGATCCACATAAATACCATAAGGTGGCACATGGAAGGGATTTTTACTGGCATCAGCTAAAACATAATCATTAATATAAGATGTAACTGCTTTCTTTGCTAAGGCTACTTCTTCTTCTATACCATCAATTTGTGCCTCACATAACCTCAGTAAAGCAAGTGCTGGCTCAGCGTTAAAAGCAATGCTTCTATACCCATCGGTTTTATCTTTCTCCATAAAGTATCCTGATAACTTTCCTTTCGCTATTTCTTGTCTTTCCAACAGCTTGCTCGCTAAATTTTTAATTTGGGGCTTGCTAACAGAAACGCCACCTGCTAAATACAACTCAATACCTGCCAGAAGTGATTGGGCTATGAAGATCGTCCGCTCATCGTGACCTACTTTCTGCCCGTATTTCCATGCCCTGTCAGCTAAAACCAAGCAATTATTTTGATATGGAGGTTCCATAATAGTAGAAGCAAGTGCTTGGTGTCTAACAAATTGAAATTGTACAAGTGGGTTATAATTAGTTCTTACATGACGCTCAATCCCATTCATTGGGATATTATCAAATACTAAATCTCCAGCGGCTGTTACTCCGGGGTGGTTTTCGTTCCACCAGGTTTTATCATAATCTCCTGCGCGGTTTTTTCCAGCACCCACATCTTCATACACCCTTCCTTCATCGGTAATCATATGGTGAAAATACTGATTTCCCCATACCATTTCAGCTATGGCTTTTTGTTTAAATGCAGGATGCCCAAAACGTGCTATTTGTCCTAATGCATCGAGATTGGGTAAGGTAAGAAAAAGCCATTTGCGCCAGTCTCCTGCATCGTTCCAGCCGCCCGCAACGGGCATGTAGTAAGTCGTATCTGTATACAATCTACCATCATCTGCATTTTCAACTGGCCTAATACCGGGAATTTCTACTCCCGATCTTTGAGTATACATATATTCCAAATAACCTCTTTCTAATCGTTCATATACCTTATCATCTATCTGAAATGGTACTGAAAAAGCATATTCGCATTCTAACTGGTAATTACCTGGTGCCTCAAAATCGCTAAAATCTCCCCGCCACATTACACCCCAACGTGTATCCATCTTTTTTAAAATCCCCTTATATAAATATAGCCCTTCAACAGAATCTTCAGAAACTTGTTTAGTATAAGGAGCTTTTTCTACATCGAAAGGCCACCTAAATACAGGATTCCCCCAAGCTTTAGGTGTTTTTATAGCTCTAGGCAATCGGTAACCCACTTTGGTAATAAAAAATGGTATCTCATTGGGTAGTTTTTCAACTTCATTGCCACCAAAAAAAGTTACTTCTTTAGGTGAAGAAGTTCTAAAACCTAGTTGGCTTGTTGCAATAAATGGTTTTGAATAATCGTAAACGGGTTGGCTGAAAGCAACTTTTGCAAATACTAGCAGAACTGAAGTAATAAAATAGTATTTTAAAGTCATAGCATTCGTATAGTTTATACAGCAGCAAATAAAGCTGCATGAATATGAATAAACAATACAAATTATATGAAATAAGATATTTTTCGAACCACGTTTGATTAATGTAGAATGGTTTTAAAAATGTGACTGAATAATCTTCTTAGCAAAGAATAATTGTACTTGTTAGAACAAAAATTATCCAGAATCATCCAAAAATTTCGGTGAGTAATTTCTTTGATATTTTACCCTTCAAGATATTATCTTAGGGCTTACACAAATACCTCACTTATCCTTGTCCTGCGTCTCACATAACAAGGATAATATCGGTTTATGTCACACAAACCGATATTATTATGCGAATTTTGTGAAAGTGCATAAGTCCTGTATCTATCTCTCAAAAAAACTTATTTACTTGTTAATAGTTATTGAATTAACTTACAAATACTAAACTTATCAGGGTGAAAGTTTAAATAATTTTCTCAAGAATAACTTCTAAATGCATTAAAACAGGCTTCAATTAAGTCAGTAAATATAATATATTCATAACTAATTCTTATTTACTTTTTATTGAAATTTTTTGAGTGCTGAAGGTCACGAAAAATAGTTTAAAATTTGATTACTAGAGAAGAAAAACTTGTAGAAAAAAATGCTATACTCGAAAGTATTTTAGAATCAACTTTCGCGGGTTATTGGGATTGGTATATCCAAGAAGATTATGAATATTTGAGTCCTAGTTTTAAAAGAATGTTTGGCTATGAAGACAATGAATTAGATAATATTCCTAATTCTTGGCAACAAGCCATACATCCTGAAGATTTAAAAATGGTAATGACTATTTACCAGAAACATATCGATTCTAAAGGTATCCATCCTTATCATTTTGAGGCGAGATACTTTCATAAAAATGGCTCAATAGTTTGGATATTTTGCCAAGGAAAAGTTATTGAATGGGATGAATTGGGCAAACCTGTTCGCATGGTTGGTAGTCATATTGATATTACTCATTCAAAACAAGTAGAGACAAAACTTAACCTTTCCAATGAAATACTAGAGTTAACCAATCAATTAGCTTCAGTTGGAGGTTGGCGATATAGTATACAAAATCAAGAATTATTTTGGACTTCTGTTACCAAGCAAATACATCAAGTAACAAGCAACTACAAACCAGATATTCTTACTGCTATTGATTTTTATAAGCAAGGCTTTAGTAGGAATAGGATACAAGAGGTAATTAGTAAAGCTATTAAGAAAGGGGAAACCTTTTCTGAAGAGTTGGAGATTATTACAGCCAAAAGAAATCATGTATGGGTAAGAGCGATAGGGAAACCTCATTTTAAAGATGGCATTTGTGAATATCTCTATGGTACTTTTCAAGATATTACAGTTGAAAGAAATAAGCGAGACAAATTACAAGAAGACATCGATGAGTTAGAATTGTTACAAGCAAGTGAAAATGCACAAATGGTTTATGCTGCTTCACATGATTTAAAAGAACCACTTCGCACCATACACAACTATGCAGAATTATTACAGGAAGACTATGCTAATTGCCTTCCTGCTGAAGCTCAGGGCTATCTGTCTTCACTTATGAATTCATCTGTAAGAATGCAAAATTTGATAACAGGGTTACTTGGTTACTCCAGAATCGATAATTTTAAAAATAAAACACTAGTTGATAGTCAAAAAATATTATCAGAAACGTTAGAAGATCTTTTTACAATTGTAACAGAATCTAATGCTATAGTTACCCACAGCGTGATGCCTGTGTTTAGGGCTAATGCCACTGGGTTAAAGCAATTATTTTTGAACCTGATTAGTAACGCGATTAAATACAGAAATGAGGAGAAAACACTAAGAATAAATATCAAGGTAGAAGAAGAAAAAAATTTCTGGAAGTTTTCTGTAAAAGATAATGGGATAGGTATTGCAAAAAAACACTTTAGAGATGTTTTTTTGATTTTTAAACGCTTACATAACAGGCATAAATACGAAGGTGCGGGCATCGGACTTGCTATTTGCAAAAAAATTGTCCTTCACCATCAGGGAAAAATCTGGGTAGATTCAGAAGAAGATAAAGGGAGTACTTTTTATTTTACTTTGAGAAAATAAGGAGCTATACGATTTTACTTGAAAAGATGATATTACCCTCGTCTTTGTGAAAATGAAGCCTGAAGAGTGGATGCAAGCACAGTTGTAAGTACGGCTGTAAGCAATCTGTTACCCACAGACTGCTACCTCTGCGTCCGATTCTTCATTATCGCTCATCATAGTTGCAGCGAATGCTGTGGTTGCCACGCAGTGACGTTGCTTTTTTGTTTATCAAGTAATTTTATAAAGAACCGAAAATAATATAAATTGAAGATGAATTTAAATATTAATTGTGTACTACTTGTTGACGATGACCAAGATGACAATTTTTTCCATGCAAGAACTATAAAAAAAACCAATCTTGTAAATCATATACATACTGTAGAAAATGGTGTTGAAGCCTTAATGTATTTAAAAAGAGAAGGCAAGTATAACCCTAAATTTGGTTCTTATCCACGACCCAATATCATTTTTTTAGATATCAATATGCCTGTAATGGATGGATGGGAGTTTTTAGAAAAATATTACCAATTGCCACAATCATTCAGAGCCGATGCAATACTGGTAATGCTTACCAATTCCAATAACCCAGACGACCAATCAAAAGCTGCAGATTACGATATTTTATCAGGTTTTATTAGTAAACCCCTTAAGTATGAACGCTTTGTGGAAATTTGCCAGCAATATTTCAAGGATAATTGAGGGCAATTGTAAGGCTTTTCATAAAATTTTATTTAATGATTTCTTAGTATTATTAGAGGTTATCTGATCTTTAATGCAGTTGTAGAATAGCTAATCATACTTTGCTAAAGTAGCGTCTACTTGTAGGTGTATTTCACAAAAAAAATCTAATAAATTTTTTGAATCTATGATTTTTAACAAAATCGCTGTAATTTGAGCAAAAGATAAATTTATCCTTATGAAGCAATCTAGAAAAGAATTTATTAAAACGCTGGGGATCGGTACGTTAGCAACGGCATCATCTCCTTTAGTATTTGCCTCTTCTGGGAAGGAAGTTAAAACAGAACTCAACCTTGGAGTGGCCTCTTATTCACTTAGAAAGCTATCTTTAGAAGACACACTTGCAGTAGCATCAAGGTTACAGCTCAATTCTATAGCTTTTAAGAGCATGCACTTGCCACTAAATAGCAGCAAAGAAAAAATAGTAGAAGTTGTAAAAAAGGTAAAAGCTGCCGGATTGGATTTGTATGGAGCTGGTGTTATTTATATGAAATCAGAAGACGCTGTAAATCAAGCTTTTGATTATGCCGTAACCGCTGGTTTAAAAGTAATTATTGGCGTACCTAATTACGAGCTACTGCCTCTGGTAGAAAAGAAAGTAAAAGAAACCGATATCAAGTTAGCGATTCATAATCATGGACCAGGTGATGATGTCTATCCAAGTCCTGATTCAGTTTATGAAAAAATAAAAAATTTAGACAAAAGAGTAGGGATGTGTATTGATATCGGACATACATTCAGAATAGGAGAAGATCCCTCTGAAAAGGCACGGAAATATGTTGATCGTCTACATGATATTCACTTGAAAGATGTTGATGGATTGGGGGCTGAAGGAAAAACTTTGGAGTTAGGACGGGGCATTATGGATATTCCTACCTTTTTACACACCCTTCAAGAAATAAAATACAAAGGGGTAGTGGGATTGGAATATGAGAAAGATGCAGACGATCCTGTTCCGGGTTTGGCTGAATCTGTTGGTTATGCAAGAGGTGTTCTAGCCGTTTCTAGTGTCTAACATTTTTATGGGTAACAAAATAAGTAAAGCAGTTGAACAACCTTGAATAAGAAATATCCAGATTGAAACTGTAACAATTAGCATTCTTAACAAGAATGAAGGATATTAGATAATAGAATAGAACATAATAGAACATCAAATAAATTTAACTTTTCTGAAATGAAAAAAAATAAAAATTCCAGGAGGGAATTTCTTAGTAAATCCACCCTTATGGCAACAAGCCTTTCTTTAGGTGTCCCTTATGCAGCCAGTGCTTCTAAAAGAATACTAGGTGCTAATGACAAAGTTAGAGTCGGCTTTATTGGAGTTGGAAATAGAGGGACTCTTCTTTTAGATCTTTTTATGCAAAACCCATCAGTAGAAGTAGCAGCCTTGTGCGATGTTTATGAGCCTTACATATCTCGTGATAGAAATGTTGTAGCTTCAAGGTATCTTGACATTGGTAAAGTACCGAAAATGGGGGAAAAGTTTGCAAAACAACCTGAACAATTTACAGATTTCCGTAAAATGCTGGAAATGAAAGATTTGGATGCAGTGTGTATTGCAACTCCTGACCATTGGCATGCAATTCAAACTATTAATGCTTTAGATGCAGGCTTAGATGTATATGTAGAGAAACCACTTACAATAACTATTAAAGAAGGTAGGGCGATGGTAGACGCTCACAAACGTTCTAAACAAGTAGTACAAGTCGGACTAAACCGTAGAGGTTCTTCTATGTATAGAAAATTGCATGAAGAAGTTAAAGCAGGAAAAATAGGGAAGGTTACCACTGCAAGAGCCATGCGGATTAGCAATATGGCTCCTAACGGTATTGGTAACTTAAAACCTGAGCAGCCCCCAAAAGACTTTGATTGGGAAATGTGGTTAGGACCAAGGCCAAGTCGCCCTTATCAATACAACATAGCACCTTATTTCTTCAGGTGGTGGGAAGATTATTCTTCTCAAATGGGCAATTGGGGCGTACATTATATGGATGTAATTAGGTGGATGCTTGATGAACAAGCACCAATTGCAGTAACTGCTCACGGAGGGAAATATGTACTTACAGATGACAGGACTATACCTGACACGATGGAAGTATTCTTTGAGTTTGCTTCTGGTAAAATTGTACAGTTCAGTATCCATGAAGCGAGTGGTGGCACAGGTATTAGAGGAGGAGAAATAGAGCTAAGAGGTACAAAAGGAAATGTTTACGCAAGTCAGAATGGTTATAATATAGAACCTGCAAAACCAGGGCAGTTTCAAAAATGGGATAAAATAGAAGCTGAAGAAGTAAATATAAAATCACAAAAACAATTTGGAGACCTGGATATTAAAGAAAATACGACTGCCAACCTAGTCAATAACTTTATTGATTGTGTAAAATCCAGAGAAGCTCCTTTATGCTCACTTGAAGATGGTCATCGCTCTACTTCTTTTGCCCATTTAGCGAATATCGCCTTAAAGATGGGTGGTAGAATAGAATGGGATCCTGAAAAGGAACGCATAACCAATATGAAAAAAGCCAATGATTTATTGCATTATGAGTATCGTGATCCATGGAAACTAGCTTAAACGATGGAGAGGAGAAAATTTTTAAAGCAGTCTTCCGGTATGGCAGGATTGGCTCTAGTCGGAAGCAGTTTTTCTGTAAGTGCTTTTACTTCTATAAAACAACAGGATTTGAAGAAAATTAACATTTCTGGTACATCATCAGATTTTGAAAGAGAACCCTTAATTCGTCCTTTCGGGTTTAAGGGTGGTTACATGACAGAAATATGGCAGACTGCTTCATTATTAAAAAGTGATAGTGGAAAACATAGTATTGGTATCTGTACACAAAATGTACTTTGGTCTGATGCAAAAGTTTTTGGTCAACATTCTGAGAGTGGAGGAAATGCATTGATGTATGCAATGACAGAGTATGCTATGCGACAGGCAAAAGGTTTACAGTTTAGCTCACCCATAGATTTGCTGGATCAGATATTGGATGATGTATATGAATATGGGAAAAAAATCACGGGTAATCCTGCGTTAAGGAAAACCTTTGCACTTAATGCCTTGGTTGGGTTTGATAATGCTGCTTGGAGACTATTTGCTCAAGAAAACGACTTTGCTACTTTCGATGAAATGATTCCTGAGGCTTATCGCCCAGCGCTTTCAAATCATCACGATGAGGTGGCGAGTATTCCACTCATGGCTTACAGCATTCCTATCAAAGAAATAAAAGACGCTGCAGAGCAAGGCTACTTTTTTATGAAAATTAAAATTGGTCAGCCCGGAACGCAGCAAGAAATGCTAGAAAAGGATAAAGCAAGACTAAGTGCTATTCATAAAGCAATAGGTGATCGCAAAACTACTCATACTGCCGATGGCAAGATTCCTTATTACTTTGATGCCAATGGACGCTATGAAAGTAAGGAGACTTTAATGAAGCTTTTAGATCATGCTAAGAAGATTGGTGCATTTGAGCAAATTGCGATTATTGAAGAGCCTTTCCCTGAGGAATTAGAAGTGGAAGTAGGAGATTTAGGTGTACGTATTGCAGCTGATGAAAGTGCGCATACTGATGAAGATGCTATCAAGCGAATGGAAATGGGCTACCAAGCTATTGCGCTAAAAGCTATTGCTAAAACTATGAGTATGACTATGAAAATTGCTCAAGCTGCTCATGAGCGAGATGTACCCTGTTTTTGTGCCGATCTTACAGTAAATCCCATTTTAATAGATTGGAATAAGAATATTGCAGCAAGGTTAGCACCTTTTCCAGGTTTGGGTGGTATTGGCTTATTAGAAACCAATGGACACCAGAACTATAAAAATTGGGATAAGATGTTGGCTTATCATCCTAATAATGGAGCTGCTTGGACAATCACGAAAGATGGTGTTTTCAAGTTGGGTAAAGATTTTTATAATGAAAGTGGAGGTATTTTAAAAAATTCTGCCCATTATGAAAAAATGTTTGAAAAGCAGCTAAGTCAATAGATATTTCAACATGACTAAACGTAAACGTTCCACCTTTCAAAAAGTGGAACGTTTACGTTATTACTCAAGTGCTTCCCTAATGGCAATTTCTAATTCTGATAATTTTTTAGAACC
>JBCDJE010000085.1:0-10571 GCA_038748185.1 Bacteroidota bacterium | reverse complement strand
GAAAGCAATTTTGGACTTACAGAACCTTCTTCTTGAGAAATGGCTATAAAAGCATTGATCATACCGATTACAGTTCCAAAGAAACCAATCATTGGAGCAGCACCTGAAATTGTACCCAAAACTGAAATGTTTTTCTCCAATCTGTAGATTTCAATTTTCCCTACATTTTCAATGGCAGCCTCAATATTTTTAAGTGAAGAACCTATGTGATTAAGACCAGTTGTAAGCATACGCGCCAGGGGTGTTGTGGCTGTACTACAGGCAGCAGTAGCACCAGCAATATCTCCTTTTAGTACAGATGTATTCACTTTATTGAGTAGCGGTTCAGGATCACTTTGCGCCTTCTTGATCAAAATTAATCTTTCTATAAAAACGATGAGGGCAATTAAAGCCAGTACCCCTAGAATAGCCATGATCCAACCACCTTTAGTAACAAGCTCCCAAAGTTCTATTTGGTCTTGTAACACAGGGCTGGTAAGTCCTTCTTGTACCACATTAAGGGTATCTTGCGGCTGTTGCATAAGTATCATTGATTTAGTTGAGATTATTTTTGAATGGCGTAACCAAAATGCATTAAATGAATGCTAAAAAAATTAAGAATTAAAAAATGTGCTTGTCAAATTAACGTAATACAAAATAATTTAACAAACGAAAAACTTGGAAATATTATATTTCTTAGAATATTTTTTGCCTAAAAAGCATTTTTAAAGGTAATTTCATCTATTCATACTTTTAAAAATCCAATTCCTTTTATCGGTCAGAATTTAAAAACCCATATACTACTAAAATCATTTTCTGAAGCAGTAACCTTTCTTTCAGCCTCTACTTTAGTTGCAAAATCTGCTAAAGAAACTCTGTATTTTCCTGCGCCTGCTACAATTACCTTAGCTTCAGTATAACCTTGGGCAATTAATCTTTTTCTTCTGTCTAAAGCATTCGCTTCATTAGGATAGCTTGCTACACTTAGATAAAAACGACCCGTTTTAGCAGTCACTAGAGAAATAGCACTATTTGGCTGAGGTGTATTTGTAGGAGTAACTGCTTGGCTTGATTTATCATTATTCACAGTAGCATTAGTATTATCGGCTGAAGTTTCCCCACCAACTTTATTAGTGTCAGTAGTAATTTCATTATTTGCCGAAAGATTTTTATTGGCAGGTGGTACTGTAGTAGCAACTTCTTCGGTTTTATCGCCAGTAATAAAGGCCGTTGCTTTGTTTCTGGCATTTTCATCAATCATTAACCAAACAGCTATTATCACAATAATAATAGAAGGGATGAGGATACCCCAAAGTGTTGCCTCAGGAAATTTTTTACGAGCTTGCTCAGGTTCTTGTTTTTTTTCGGTATTACCAGCGATCGCATCTTCACCAAGTGGCAATAAAGTAAGTTTAGGTAATCCGTAATTTTTCCCGCTAAAGTTATCATTATTGCCTTTAAAGGTAATATTTCCATACAACCCTTTAGTAAAAATACCTAAACCATCTATTTCATACTGGTCATGCTGATCTACTTCTTCCTTTATCTTTTTCCCAAAGTCATTCACCTCTTCTGCTATCTTCTCTCTTTCATCATTCGATTTAGCCAAAATATATTCAACTAATGAATCACTCGCATCACCGTAGCCATAATCATCAATAAATACAATTTCAGAAGAAGGTGGTTTTATTACTCCGGTTTCAGAATCTACCACAGCACTTACAGGTTTAGTAGAAAAAGTACCAAATCCAGGTATTAGCACTGTTTCTTTAGCCTGCAAAGCTTCTATTAAAAAATTTGTAACCATTATTGCAAAGTTTGAAGCCCTTAAAAATATTTTCAGCTATTGTATTATACCAATGTAGTATTTTTTTAGGATACTTTAAATTGTTAAAGACCAAAGCTACTTAAACGATAAGTAGCGCCCAATAGCACATTTATTCCTTTGTTATCGTAATATAAAAATCGTTGGTACTCATTTGATATTATATTATTAATCGCCAGAAAAGCTGATATTTTATCATTTATGATATAATCAGCTTTTATATTTAAATCAATGATATCGTCTAAATCAGTCGTAATGCCGGTTTCCGGTTCTCTTGCTTGTAAGCCAGAAATATGGTACAGATCAAGGTTTAAGAATAATTTATCTCTGTGGTTATAACCAACAGCCAGTGTGTTAAGTAAGTTAGGTCGGTGGAAAGGTTCAGCTAGTGAATCAGTATTATAATTGAAAAAATTTGTCTTAAAAATTGCCCTTACCGGCCCTATATCTGCTGAAGCTTCCACTTTCAAATTCAATACACCTTCTGCATTTCCTTCATAAAATACATCAAATCTCGCACGATCAGTTTCATTATTCGTAAAGTAAAATAAGTTTTTCACACTACTGTAACCTGCTTCTGCTTTAAAGCCCAATTTACTATTAGGTGCTGTCTCTACACCTGCTGCAAACTCTATTTGCCTATCGGTATGTGCCAAAGGAATATTAGCATTAATAAAAGGATTTTCTCTACTCAAGCTTCTTAACGTTACTTGTTCCAAGTTTCCTGCAAGTCGTCCATATACTGCGACTTTTTCATCTACCAAACTATATTTTGCATGGATATCAGGATAAATCCTAAATTGGCTTTCAGCAAACGTATCATCCCCATTATAAGCAATACGAAATCCTGCTTTAATACTCAAGTCATCAAATTTATGGTAATAAGCGCCTCCTAGTAAAAATAGATTCCTGTTTACTCTTACTGAGTCATTTTTAGAGGCAAAAATGAGATTTGTATTCACTTCAACAAAAGCTTCATCATTAAGCTCGTATTTACCCTTTCCATGTAGGTCTAGATTCGTTTCGGTAGCGTCATAGTTATCACTTAGCGTATAAAAATCGAACCCTGTTTCAAAAAGTATATCTGCTAAAGGATCGTCATTCATAAAGCTTGCTCCTATATCAAATACATTATACGCTTGTTTTATATTGTCTAAATCAAATTCAGCAGCGAGTGGGATAGAATCATAACCGTAGAAATGCATTACATCCCTTTCAAAGCCAATATTTCCTTGTAAAATACCTTGTGTGATAGCATATTTACCTGAAAGCCCTATACTATTGTGGCTGTTTGCAGAGTTTTCCCCATCTTTAGGTCCTCGCATAGAAGCAAGATGTTTGGCATTTACACCATATTCAAATAACCCTTCTTGCCCACCATAGTAATAACCTTCGAGATAAGTAGTGAAAAAATTACCTAAACCTCCTTTTATATAGCCATTATAAGGCTGAACAAACTGATCAGATTGTCGTCTTAGTTCTGCAGCCTCTAATTCTGGCATAATGCCTGGTAAAGAAAGTAGCAAAGGTGTAGCATCATACTCTTGTGTACCTGCACTCCTTTCTCTTTCAATTTTTTGCATTTTATCGAGTTGCTTCGATTTTGTAGGTAGTTCCAGTACACTTTCCTTTTCAATCAATAATCTAGCATCATTTAAATCTCCCGCAGCTTCTTCCCACTGGTCTTGGGTAAAACCCTGAGAAATCGTAAAGACTGTTAAAAAAATCGTAAACCCTATTTTTATATTTTTTTTCATCATAAAAAATGAAATACTTTCTTTAAAAAATTTAGTAGCAATACTTAACAGAATATCAACTTATTTCAGCGAGTCTTTTTGCAGCACGTGCTTTTACATCTTCATCGTTGCTATATTCTACTATTGACTCTAAGGTAGCTTTTGCCTGAAAGGAATTATCGAGATTGATGTAATTTTCGGCAATTACTAAAAAAGCTTCATAGACCCATTGACTGTAAGTTTCATATTTGTTTTTTACTTCTATGAGCGAGGCTATACTTTCTTGGTACTGTTCTTTTTGTCTCAGTGCTAAGCCAATATTGTATTGTGCTTCAGCTGCGTATTTGTCTTGTGCTAAGTTAATTGCTTTTTTAAATTGGACTATAGCAGCATCAGGTTGGCTTTTAGCAAGCAGTACTTTTCCCTTATACAATTCTGCTACATTAAAATCGCCCTTCAAATTCTCGGTAATAATTTGTTCTGCATAATAATTAGTTGCTTCTAAATCAGAGATCTCAAAATACGATTTTGTAAGTCCAACCAAAGCATCTTTAATGTATCTTTTCTTGCGAGCAATTTGCTGTAACTCTCCATATTTTTCAGCAGCTACAGAGAAATTTTTACGTTGGTATTCCAAATCGGCTACATTGCGCACAGAACGTACCTTATAATCGCCTTCCACTTCATTATAGCTTTCTATTGCTCTAGGTATCTCGTTTAACATCTCATAGCAAAAACCCAGTTTATAATAGGCTTCATAGGTGTAAGCTGTAGTAGGCGTGGTCTGAATAAATTGAGTAAGATTTTGAACTGCTTGTAAATAATTTTCGTCAATAAATGGTTTTTGAGCATTTTCAAACTTTGCTTTCAATACGACTTCACTTCCTGCATATATATTTGAAAATTTACTCACATAATCTTGCAAATCGTATATCGGAAAACCACCTGCATTAATTTCTTGTAAAGATTGAATAGCGGTCTCTGCTAATGATTGATTCGAAATATGATTATCAAGTATTTTTTTATAATCGACGACTGCTGCCTGCTGATTGCCATTTGTACTGGCAGCTAAAGCTCTTTTTGCTAAGGCATAAGGTACTACTTGGCTTTCAGGGTATTCAGTAATAAGAGCAGTGTAGTTCTGAGAAGCATCATCTCGCCTGCCGTTTTCAAAATAAATTTCAGCCCTATTAAAAAGTGCTTTATCTCTATACGGAGACGAAGGATAGCTTGAAATTACTGCATCAAAATTTGCTACAGCATCGTTAAGCCGATTCATAAATCTAGCCACCTGTCCTTTCTGAAAATATACATAATCGGGCTCCAGAGAATTGTTCTCTAGGGCAGCATCGTAATACTGAAGTGCTTGATCGTAACTTTTTAATACGTAATAGCAATCGGCAAGGCGTACTAAAGCATCTACTTGTTTATCTTTTGAAACACTTGCACTAGCATTACGAATATATTGTAAAAAATAGCGCGATGCGCTGCTATAGTCTTTGCTATTATAATAGGCATAACCAATCCCATATGTAGTTTGTAGATACATAGGATCAGCAGGGGAAACACGACTGTAATGCACAATAGCAGAGTCGTATTTACCACCAATAGCATACGTTTCCCCAAGCCAAAAGTTCGCAGCATTTGTAATAGTTGGATTTACCTGATAGGCTAAAGCATTGCTCAAGGAAGCTACCGCGGTTCTGTAATTGGCATCATTAAAATCTTGTACGGCTTTGTTAAACGCTATTTCTTGATATGCTTCTTGGAGTCGCAAGTTTTTACCTTGTACTTTATTAAGGTAATCTATTGCCTTTTCATAATTTCCTGTATTCAGAAATGCTTCACTGGCAAGAGAATAAACTTCTTGGGAATGTTCTCCATTCGCAAATGCAGATAAGTAATCTTCTCCCCCTTCAATAGCTTCGGTAAACCTGCCTATATCATAGGCAACTTTTACATAATAATAAGCTGCTTGCTCCTGAACTATAGGATCGAAAGACATTTTTCTACTCTTATCAAAGGCAAGTAATGCGGGTTCTTTATTGTTGGATACTATATAAGCTAAACCTAAATGAAAAGCCCCAGCTTGACCTAAAGTATCTTCTCCATTAGCAGCAGTTGAGAGAAAAGGAATAGCATCCGCTGCTCTACTCGATTGTAACATAGTATAACCAATTCTGTAGTTGGTACCTCTATCTGTAGGATCAGGAACCTCTTCAAGATAAGCATCGAAATATTTCCCTGCATTTTGAAAGTCTGTTCTAATAAAATAGCATTCACCGGCAAGAAGTGTCAACCCTGAAGGTGCTTGTCGAACACCATTAGCTAATTCAAGTACTTCATTATAGCGTTGTTGACGATAATAAACTGCAGCAATTAATTCTAATGATTTGTCTCTGTAATTTATATTTCCCTTTGAGCGCTCTAAAAAACCAAGTGCTTCATCATCATTACCATCATTATAGGCGATATATCCAGCATAATAACTGGCGGCAGGAGCATACTTATGAATGCTTTCACTTACAATTGCGAGGTAGCTTTTCGCTCTATCGTATCTTTCTAATGCAAAATAAGTGTAACCTAGTTTGAAAGCTGCTTCAAGATCGCTATCATCTTGAATACTTTCAAGCGAAGTATAAGCAAAATTTTTGAGCGCCTCTTCATATTTACCTTGATCAAAATAATAGCTTCCTAAGTAGTAGTAAGCTCTTCGAGCTTTAGGATGTGAAGGGTAGTCATCGATAAATTCTCTGATATTTACTTCAAAATCTGATTGCTCTAACTTCAAAGCACAAATACCTGCATAAAAAGAAGACTGAATATAAAATTCCTCCGTTGGATCTTCAGCAACAGCAAGGTATTCTCTAAACTTATCTTGTGCTGCTCTAAACTGCTCTTTCTCAAACAACTCAAAAGCATCGCGGTATATCCTGTTAGTAGCTTCTTCTGCCTGTGTATTTTGAGAAAATACACTAACAGTTATCACCAGAGATAAATAGCATAAAATAATTATTTGCTTTATCATAAATATTTCAGGAGTATTTGTTTAATGGAAAATAGCTTGACAAGAATTTCTAAAAATGAGTAGTAAAAAGCTATCTGTTATTTGTTTTAACTGCTCATTGCAATATTACGCAGTTCGTATTCTTATTGTTAAAAAAAATATAAATAAGCTAAAAACGAATTAAAAAATTTAGCATAAAACTGAGCAAATATAATCTATTTCATACGTAATGCAGAATACTTAATCACTTATATGGAAAAAATCTTAACAATTTTACTGCCATTCCTACCTTTTTAAGATTAAAATAGTGAATTAAGATATAGATAGGCAGCAATTATGTTATCTACTATATAAGTAACTAATCATACATAACCGACACAAATAATTTGGATATATTTTCTATATGGAGATGGATACTAATTGCTTCTGTTCTTTACTAGGTCGCATATTCGAGATATATCTCAACTCAACAACTTCACCAAACACAGATTTTCAAGCCGCTTGGAAAGCGGCTTCACTTTGAAAGCATAAATTAGTTTTTGCTCCGTGAGATGATAAAAGTGCCGAATGTATTTGTACTCCTACTTAACATTGCCTTATTGAATAAAAGTACAGCTGCGTAACTGCCAGAATTAACAACTTTCACCATATTTTATATTTCTTATTGACATTTTGATTCTATCTAGTAAGAATTGTAAAGGGCTAAATTTACTATCTGTTAATCAGGAATTATTCAAACTTAGTAATGATGCAATAATAAGTTTAAGATTTTAAGGCAGTTATTGAGTGTACAGGTAAGGCGTTAAAATCGTAGTTTAGCAGCCTAAATAAGATGTTAACAATAAAGGTTGTGCACTAAAGAACATCTTAAAAAGTAAAGGTTATTTTTTATCATTACTTAAAGTATTGTGAAAGTTTAAAATGTTTATCCTCCATCTTCAAATGAGAATTCTTGTAACGGTGTTTCTAAAAACATTTTCATATTATGCTTACTTCGGAGAAGTAAACAACTCCCAACTTTTTAAACAGATGAGGCATACAGTCGTGAGTTAAAGTGAATATTTCATCAAAATATCATCAAAAAAAGCTAGTATTTGTGGTATTTAATTCACTTAAACGGAAAATAAATCATTCTTTTGTTGCAAAAATTATTAACTTAAGTAAATGTAAGTTATTAACCAAGCAATGACCACATGAAAGCCAAACAAATAACCCTAGCCGATCTTGCCAAGGAACTTGGCGTTAGTCCTGCAACTGTCTCCAGAGCGTTAAAAAACCATCCCGATATAAGTATTCAAACAAGAAAAAAAGTACAAGAACTGGCTGATAAGTTGCATTATAGACCCAATAGTATTGCACAGGGCTTAAGAAAACAAGAGTCAAAAGTTATTGGCGTCATTATTCCTGAAATTGTTCACCACTTCTTTTCTTCAGTAATTAGTGGTATCATGGAATATGCTTACCAAGCTGGTTACAGAGTAATGTTATGCCAATCGATGGAAAGCTTAGCTAAAGAAAAAGAAGATGTAGAAGCCCTTTTTTCGAGTAGAGTAGATGGTATATTAATTTCACTAGCAAACGAAACTAACAATTATGCCCACCTTGAAGAAATGAGAAATTACGGCCTGCCGATCGTTTCATTTGATAAGGTTTGCCAAAAACTTGAAAATCATTCAATGGTAATGATAGATGATTATGAAGGAGCTTATAACGTAGTGACTCATCTTATAGAACAAGGATATAGAAGAATAGCCCATATACACGGGCCCTTGAATCCTATTACGAGCCAAAATAGGCTGAAAGCATACCTTGATGCCCTCAAAGACCATGATCTGTCACAAAACGATGACTATATTATGGGATGCAAACAGGTTACACAAGAAGAAGGATACATCTTCGCGAAAAAATGGATACAACAACAGCCAATACCTGATGCTATTTTTGCTGTAACTGATCTGGTAGCAATTGGAGCTATGGTCGCTTTAAAAGAAGCAGGCCTAAAAATACCTGATGACATTGCAGTAGTGGGCTACAGCGATTGGGCGATGGCTTCAGTAGTCGAGCCTGCATTAACTACCGTTGCTCAACCGGGTTTTGAAATGGGCAAACTAGCTACTTCTCTACTTATCGATGAGATCAAACATTTACACAGCGATCAAGAAATACCATATCAGCATCATACAGAAGTACTTAAAACCCAACTTAAAATTCGGAAGTCTTCAGTTAGAAAACCTATTCTAGTTTCTTAGTAAAAACATTAGGATGTTGTTGTCTTCGTTTCTTCCAACATTTGAAGGATATCTTCAACATATTTTCTGTTATTTGATAGACGTGGTACTTTGTGTTGTCCTCCGAGCTTTCCTCTTTTTTTCATCCAAGTATAAAAAGTATTCTTGGGTAATTCAACTATATCCGGCATAACTAAAGCAAGATCGTAAGCGCGTTTAGCATCATAATCTGAATTAATCTCCCTTAATGTTGCATCGAGTGTAGCACTAAATAATTCTTTTTGGTTAGGCAGTCTTTCAAACTCTATGAGCCATTGATGTGCCCCTTTCTTTCCAGATTGCAAATAAACAGGTGCCACGGTAAAATTGATTATTTCGGCACCAGTAACTTTACAAGCCTCTGTTATTGCCATTTCAGCATTTTCTATAATCACCTCTTCACCAAATGCATTTATAAAGTGCTTTGTTCTCCCTGTAATTTTAAAACGATACGGATTAGTAGAGGTAAAACGTATCGTATCACCAATTTTATAGCGCCAAAGCCCCCCATTTGTCGAAATAATTAAAGCGTAATTTTCATCAATTTCCACATCTGCCAAGCCTATAGTTTTGGGTTGCTCTTTCTCAAATTCGCTACTGGGTATAAATTCATAATAAACCCCATAATCTAACATAAGCAGCATTTCATTTGGTCTGGCTGTATCTTGCATACCAAAAAATCCTTCTGATGCATTATACAACTCTATATAATGCATATCTGATTTAGGAATAAGCTTTTTGAAGGTTTCTCTATAAGGATCGAAAGCTACAGCACCATGTGAAAAAACTTCAAGATCGGGCCACACCTCTGCAATGTTATCTTTTCCGGTAATCTCTAAAATCCTTTCTAGCAAAACGATTGTCCAAGTGGGTACACCGGAGATATTAGTAATCATTTCATTGGCCGTTAAACGTGCCATTTTCTCAATCTTTGCTTCCCAATTATCCATCAGCGCTACATCGATACCCGGCGCACGCATATATTCAGCCCAAACAGGCAGATTTTTCATGATGATTGCTGAAACATCTCCATAATACATTTTGGCATTAATCTCACTGCGCTGGTAAGTACCCCCTATTCCTATAGATTTTCCCGAAAACAATTTTGCATTCGGATTTCTATTTATATACATGGAAATCAGATCTTTCCCTGCTTTAAAGTGGCAATCTTCCAATGATTCATCTGTTACAGGGATAAATTTACTTCTGGCATTAGTCGTACCTGATGATTTTGCAAACCACTTTACTTTACTGGGCCAAAGTAGGTTTTGCTCTCCACGCATCATGCGTTCTATATAAGGAAAAAAATCTTCGTAGCTCGATATAGGCACTCTTTCTCTAAATGATGCAAGGGTGCTTATATCAGAATAGCCATACTGCCTGCCCCACGTTGTATGCCTAGCTATACTAATAAGATAATTGAATAACTTTTCTTGTACTTCATGAGGATTTTGCATGAAATACTCAATCTGAGTCATTCTCCGGCTCATTATCCAATTGAAAAAAGGATTCAGTAACTCCATCTAAAAGTCATTATTACTGATACACAAACTCTGTTTTACTAAAGTTTATCATTTTATGTATCACTATTAGCTTCAGTTAATTATTAATATAATAACATTATTTATAAGGATACTCATAAAAAGGAAAAATACTTTATCTGAATAACATTTCACTGAAATTCAACAATTAATCTTCAAAAATTTTTCTTTTGAACTCATATTTCTCTCCTAAATAAGTTTTCTTCACTATAGGAT